>JBBRJB010000395.1:0-3700 GCA_038220085.1 Burkholderiales bacterium | reverse complement strand
AACCGCGGCCCATGCGATCGATCAGGTGCAGGACTGGTTCAATCCGAATGTAGTCAAGGTGGTGCTGGATTGCCGCGGCAATGCGCTCTACTTCTCACGCGCACCGGTGCCGTATCACCGGGACGGGCTCAAGCGCTTTCCCGCCGTTGACGATGCGGGCGCGCTCGGCCGCGCCTTTACCGAAGCCGCGCCATTGCGCCATATCGGCCTGTATGCCTATCGCGGTCGCTTCCTCAAGACCTACTCGCAGATGACGCCCACCGCGCTGGAAAGTATCGAGGCCCTCGAGCAGTTGCGCGTACTGTTCCATGGCTATTCCATCAGGGTCGTGGTCACAGAGGAAGCGCCGGCGGCCGGAATCGACACCCCCGAGGACCTTGCCGCCGTGCGGTTGCGGTTCGACCGGTGAGCGCCTTTCCCGGCGATCCGCGTCTCGCGTTGACCCTTCGTCGAGATTCCGCCACACTCCCGTCTTTCCAGACTGACGCGGCCTTCCCAGGCTCCGCAGGTCTTGCGGCCCGTGAAATCGGCCGCCTCCGCCGGTGTGCAAGCGCACCGGCTTGAACCCGTTCAGACGCGACAAGGCGAATGCAGGTAATCACATGCGATTGATTCTTTTGGGTCCTCCAGGCGCTGGAAAGGGTACCCAAGCCGCCGCGATCAAGGAAAAGTTCGGGATTCCGCAGATTTCCACCGGCGACATGCTGCGTGCGGCCGTCAAGGCCGGCACGCCGCTCGGGCTCGCCGCCAGGAAAGTAATGGATTCCGGCGCGCTGGTGTCCGACGACATCATCATCGGCCTCGTCCGCGAGCGACTGCAGGACGCTGACTGCCGCAACGGCTACCTCTTCGACGGTTTCCCCCGGACCATCCCCCAGGCCGAGTCGATGAAGACGGCCGGCGTTCAGTTGGATTGCGTCCTCGAGATCGACGTGCCGGAGTCGGAGATCATCGAACGTATGAGTGGGCGCCGGGTGCACGCACCCAGTGGTCGGACCTACCACACCCGCTTCCATCCGCCCAAAATCGCCGGCAAGGACGATGAGACGGGTGAGGACCTGATTCATCGCGACGACGATCGCGAGGAAGTCGTACGCCATCGCCTGTCTGTCTACCAGGCCCAGACCCGGCCGCTGGTCGACTATTACACCCAGTGGGCCGCCTCCAGCGACCCGCAGGCGCCGAAGTACCGGCGCATCGCCGGCGTCGGGACCGTCGAAGAGATCCGCAATCGTTCGTTTGCCGCACTGGCCAACTGAACGCGGTTGCCAAGGACTACTCGATTCAGGGAAGATTCATGGTGTCCGATATGCCCGGCCGAGGGGCATGACGGACCGATCCGTAGTGTCGTCGTATCCATCGCCCGGCATCCCGGGAAAACCAAGAGCAAACAAGATGAATTCAAATTTACTGGAGAGTAGATCATGACAGGAACCATGACCGCGGCAGTCTGGTTCGCGCTTCTGTGCGGCGTTGGTGCCGTGCTGTACGGTTTCTATTCGAGCAAGTGGATTCTCGGCCTCGATGCCGGCAACCCGCGCATGCAGGCCATCGCGGCGGCCATCCAGCAGGGAGCCAAGGCCTACCTGGCCCGCCAGTACATGACAATCGCCGTCGTCGGCGTGGTGATCTTTGTGATCATCGCCTTTGTACCCGGACTCGGATGGCCGACCGCGATCGCATTCGCGATCGGCGCGCTGCTGTCCGGCGCCACCGGCTTCATCGGGATGAACGTGTCGGTGCGGGCCAACGTCCGGACGGCACAGGCCGCGACCAGGAGCCTCGACGAAGCCCTCGCAGTGGCATTTCGCGGCGGCGCCATCACCGGCATGCTGGTGGTCGGCCTCGGCCTCATCGGCGTGGCCGGAGTTTTCTACGTGCTGATCGGGTCTGCGCCGCACGGCCTGTTCAAGACCGTGAGCCTTCACGATGTCCTCGCGCCGTTGATCGGACTGGCCTTCGGCTCGTCGCTGATCTCCATCTTTGCGCGCCTTGGCGGCGGCATCTTCACAAAGGGTGCGGACGTCGGTGCAGACCTCGTCGGCAAGGTCGAAGCCGGCATCCCGGAGGATGACCCGCGCAATCCGGCAGTCATCGCGGACAACGTCGGCGACAACGTCGGCGATTGTGCCGGCATGGCGGCGGATCTCTTCGAGACCTATGCGGTCACGCTCATCGCCACGATGCTGCTGGGTGCCCTGGTGGTCACGGCCGCACCGATGGCGGCGGTGGTGTACCCGCTGGCACTGGGCGGATTCGCAATCATCGCTTCGATCATCGGCTGCATGGCGGTCAAGTCGCAGCCCGGCAAAGGGATCATGGCTGCGCTCTATCGCGGCCTGATCGTCGCGGGTGTCATCGCCCTGATCGCGTTCCTGCCGATCACGTACCTGCTGATACCGGATGACGCCCTCGGCGGCACCGGCGCCCCCTTACGGATCTACGGCGCGGCAGTAGTTGGCCTGGTCCTCACCGGCATGCTGGTCTGGATCACCGAGTACTACACCGGCACGCAATTCAAGCCGGTGCGCTACATCGCCCAGGCGTCGGAGACCGGCCACGGCACCAACATCATTGCCGGTCTTGCCATTTCGATGAAATCGACCGCATGGCCGGTCCTGTTCGTGTGCGCCGCGATCCTGACGTCGTTCATGCTCGCAGGGCTCTACGGCGTGGCGATTGCAGCCACCTCGATGCTCTCGATGGCCGGCATCATCGTCGCCCTGGACGCGTACGGTCCGATTACCGACAACGCCGGGGGCATCGCGGAAATGGCGGAAATGCCGGCTTCGGTGCGGGCGATCACCGATCCGCTGGATGCGGTCGGCAACACCACCAAGGCGGTGACCAAGGGCTATGCCATCGGCTCCGCCGGCCTGGCGGCGCTGGTGCTGTTTGCGGACTATACCCACGCACTCGAAGCTCGTAACCTCGCCACCAGCTTCGAGCTCTCCAATCCCAATGTCATCGTCGGGCTGTTCATCGGCGGCCTGATTCCCTTCCTCTTCGGCGCCATGGCCATGGAGGCGGTGGGCCGTGCTGCCAGTGCGGTGGTGGTCGAAGTCCGTCGCCAGTTCCGTGAAATCAAGGGCATCATGGACGGGACCGGCAAGCCCGACTACAGCCGCGCCGTGGACATGCTGACCAGCGCAGCGATCAAGGAAATGCTGATCCCGTCGCTGCTGCCGGTGGTCGTACCGGTACTGGTCGGGCTGCTCCTCGGGCCTGCCGCCCTCGGCGGCCTGCTGATGGGCACGATCGTGACCGGCCTGTTCGTCGCGATTTCGATGTGTACCGGCGGCGGTGCGTGGGACAACGCCAAGAAGTACATCGAAGAAGGCAACCATGGCGGCAAGGGATCCGAGGCTCACAAGGCCGCGGTTACCGGCGACACGGTTGGCGACCCCTACAAGGACACAGCCGGTCCCGCGGTCAATCCGCTGATCAAGATCATCAACCTGGTGGCGCTGCTGCTGGTGCCTGTCCTTGGCACCGGCGCACTCGGTCTGGGGAACGAGGGGTCTGCCCACGCACCCGTCGGCCACAGCACGGCCACGCCGGTCGTCGTGGTCGCTCCGGCGGTTGCCCCGCCAACGCCGGTAGCGGCGGCACCGGCTACCGCACCCGCGGCATCGGCTCCGGCCCCCGCCGCGGCGGCTCCTGCTGCTTCGGCTCCAGCTGCTTCGGCTCCTGCTGCTTC
>JBBRJB010000394.1:0-3709 GCA_038220085.1 Burkholderiales bacterium | reverse complement strand
CTCCCTACCCCGCCGTGATGACGATGCAACTGCACCGGGTGCAGCCGTTGCGTTACGGCGAAAACCCGCACCAGAGCGCCGCGTTCTACCGCGACGCCCATCCGCCGGCCGGAGCGCTGGCCAATTTCCGGCAGTTGCAGGGAAAGGAGCTCTCGTACAACAACATCGCCGACGCCGACGCAGCCTGGGAGTGCGTCAAGTCGTTCGAGTCGCCCGCCTGCGTCATCGTCAAGCATGCCAATCCCTGCGGGGTTGCGATCGGAGACGGTCCACTGACCTGCTACCAGCGCGCGCTGGCCACGGACCCCACCTCGGCCTTCGGGGGAATCATCGCCTTCAACCGGCCGGTGGACGAGGCGGCGGTGGCGTCAGTCGCCAGGCAGTTCGTCGAAGTCCTGATCGCGCCCAGCTTCTCCGATACGGCGTTGGCGCTGATGAAGGACAAGCAGAACGTCCGGCTGCTGGAAATCCCCGCGGCGCGCAACAGCAATGTCCTGGACCTCAAGCGCGTGGGAGGCGGCCTGCTGGTGCAGGCACCGGACGAGCGCCTGCTGGCAGCCGCGGATCTGCGCGTGGTGACACGCAAGCAGCCCGGCGAGCAACAGATGGCAGACCTGCAGTTCGCCTGGCAGGTCGCCCACTTCGTCAAGTCCAATGCGATCGTCTTCTGCGCCGACGGCCGGACCCTGGGTGTCGGCGCGGGCCAGATGAGTCGCATCGATTCGGCGCGGATCGCTGCCATCAAGGCGGAGAATGCCGGTCTGAGCCTGGCGGGTTCGGTGGTTGCCTCGGACGCCTTCTTCCCGTTCCGCGACGGCCTCGATGTCGTCGTCGACGCCGGCGCCACAGCTATCATCCAGCCGGGGGGGTCGATGCGCGACAATGAGGTTATCGAAGCAGCCGACGAAAGAGGCGTGGCCATGGTCTTCACCGGAGTCCGGCACTTCCGGCACTGATTCGCCGCATGCGCATCCTCGGCATCGACCCGGGCCTCAGGTTGACCGGTTTCGGATTGCTCGATGCCGACCGGGACAAGCTCAGCTATCTCGCCAGCGGCGTCATCCGGACCGGCATCGGCAGCCTGCCCACCCGCCTGCAGAAGATCCACGAGGGCATCGTGGAACTGATCGAGGAATTCCGACCCGACATCGGTGTCTGCGAGATCGTATTCGTCAACGTCAATCCCAAGTCGACGCTGCTGCTCGGCCAGGCCCGCGGCGCGGCCATCGGCGCACTGGTCAGCCGTTCCCTGGACGTCCATGAATACACCGCCCTGCAGGTCAAGCAGGCGGTGGTGGGCTACGGCCGGGCCAACAAGACCCAGGTGCAGATGATGGTGCAGCGGCTGCTGCTGCTGCCTGGAACGCCCTCGCCCGACGCCGCCGATGCCCTCGCCTGCGCCGTGTGCCACGTCCACGCGGGCGCGATGATCAAGGCGCTGGGCAGCCGCACCCGGCGCGGGCGGATCATCGGGTGAAGACGGCTTCGGCGCCAGTCGCCCGGCCGGCGCCGGACGTGGTCGCGCCCGGGCATCGGGCATACTAGGAGCTTGTCATCCTAGGAGCCTGTCATCCCACCCCGGTCGCCTGAATGATTGGTCGTCTCGCGGGCACCCTGCTCGAGAAAAACCCGCCCGAAATTGTCGTCGAGGCCGCCGGTGTCGGTTACGAGGTCAACGTGCCGATGAGCACGTTCTATGACCTGCCGCCCGCCGGCGACCAGGTGGCTCTGTGGACCCACCTGGTGGTGCGGGAGGATGCCCATCTCCTCTACGGTTTCCTGACGCCGCGTGAACGGGCCATCTTCAGGGAACTGATCCGGATCTCCGGCGTCGGCCCGCGCACGGCGCTCTCGGTGTTGTCCGGCATGACCGCCAATGAACTGATCGAAGCCGTCGCCATGCAGGAATCGGCACGGCTGACCAAGGTGCCCGGCATCGGCAAGAAGACGGCCGAGCGCCTGCTGCTGGAACTCAAGGGCAGGCTGGCACCGGAACTCGCCGGGGCGCGCGGCGATCGCGCGGGCTCCCCCGCGGCCTCCGACATTCTGAGAGCGCTGATTGCGCTCGGCTACTCGGAAAAGGAGGCCGACCTTGCCGTCGGTCGCCTGCCGGTTGACAGCGGCGTCAGCGAGGGCATCAAGCAGGCGCTGAAATCACTGGCTAAGGTCTCGTGAACGCCGCCCGCCTCCCCACCGGCCCGACAACGCCGGGTGTCAAGCGAGCATCGCCATGGCCATCGAACACGACCGACTGATTTCCGCCAACCCGGCCACTCCGTCCGAAGAGGTGGTGGAGCGGGCGCTGCGGCCGCGCCGGCTGGCCGACTACGTCGGTCAGCCCAAGGTCAAGGAGCAACTCGAGATCTTCATCACCGCCGCGCGGAATCGCAAGGAAGCACTGGACCACCTGCTGCTGTTCGGCCCGCCCGGGCTCGGCAAGACGACGCTGGCCCACATCATCGCGGCGGAGATGGGGGTCACGCTGCGCCAGACTTCCGGGCCGGTGCTGGAGCGGCCGGGCGACCTGGCGGCGCTGCTCACCAACCTGGAAAAGAACGACGTCCTGTTCATCGATGAAATCCACCGCCTGTCGCCGGTGGTCGAGGAGATCCTCTATCCGGCGCTGGAAGACTTCCAGATCGACATCATGATCGGCGAGGGGCCGGCGGCGCGCTCGATCAAGCTCGACCTCGCACCATTCACCCTGGTCGGTGCAACCACGCGCGCCGGCATGCTGACCAATCCCCTCCGGGATCGCTTCGGCATCGTGCAGCGGCTCGAATTCTACGGCGTCGAAGATCTCACCCAGATCGTGCAGCGCTCGGCGACACTGCTCAATGCTCATACCGGCATCGAAGGCGCGCGCGAGATCGCTCGCCGGGCGCGGGGTACGCCGCGTATCGCCAACAGACTGTTGCGGCGGGTACGCGACTTCGCAGAGGTCAAAGGCAATGGCCGCATCGACAGCGTGACCGCTGACGCAGCGCTCCTGATGCTCGACGTCGACCGGGCCGGTCTGGACGTCATGGATCGCAAGCTGCTGCAGGCCATCATGGAAAAGTTCGGTGGCGGCCCGGTCGGGCTCGACAACCTGGCGGCGGCCATCGGTGAGGAAAGGGACACGATTGAAGACGTCATCGAGCCGTACCTGATACAGCAGGGACTGCTGCAGCGGACGCCGCGCGGGCGCATCGCCTCCGCCTCCGCCTATACCCATTTCGGCCTGCACGCCCCCACCGGGGCAAGCGGCGGCGACCTCTGGTCCCCGCAAGACCGGTCCACCCAGTGAATCGCCAGTCCTGCCCGCCGGGCGCGATGCGCCCGGACACGACCGTGCCGTCTTCGGGGGCAAAGTGTAATCGGTTGTATCCGCGCGGGCGCCCCGGCACGGTGCCGGGGTCGCGGCAAGGCGACAGGCCGGCAATGACTTTCGCGTCCGAGTCGGCCGCGGCCGATCGGCGCAGGTAAAATCCCCGGCGTGATAACGCTTCATTCGATCCGTGTGCGCGTCTACTACGAGGATACCGACGCAGGCGGCATCGTCTACTACGCGAATTACCTGCGGTTTTTTGAACGTGCCCGCACCGACTGGCTGCGGGAACTCGGCTTCAGCCACCGGGCGCTGTCGCATGAGAACGGCCTCAACCTCGTGGTGCGGGATTGCGCCGTCCGGTATCTTCGGCCGGCGCGGCTCGACGACCTGCTGGTC
>JBBRJB010000393.1:0-3713 GCA_038220085.1 Burkholderiales bacterium | reverse complement strand
TCCAGGTGACCGAAGTCGCCCCCGATGCGTCGCTTGAGCGAGGGGGGATAGTTACCCTGCGCCAGCAGGCTCCGGTCGTGGTTGGCCTCCAGGATCAACGCGCTCAGTCCTGCCAGAGCATTGACGACATGCGGGGTCGATCGCCCGATATCTGTCAGCACCCCCAGTCGTGAGCTGCGGTCCTCGAAGACGAACTGCACCGGTTCGCGCGCGTCGTGAGGCACCGGAAACGGCGTGACGCCGAGGCCGTGGATTTCGATAGGCTGGTCTGGTGTAATCAGCCGGCAAGCCTGCACCTGGAAACCCGGAAAACGCCGGGCCCCCTCCCTCGTGCCGTAGGTCAGGTAGACCGGCACGCCAGCCGCGGCAGCCAGGCGGAAGACACCGCCGACATGGTCCGAGTGCTCGTGGGTAACCAGGATGGCTCGCAAGCCGGCTATTTCAAGTCCGAGTCGCCCGAGCCGCCGCACCACCTCCTTCAGCGCGAAGCCGCAGTCGATGAGCAGGAAGCCTGCAGGCGCCGGAACGACCGCGCATGTCGTTCCCGGTTCGTCCCCGGGGGACGCGCCGGGCAACTCGACCACCAGCGCATTGCCCTCGCTGCCGCTGCCAAGGCTTGCGAAACGCACGTCGCTACTTCATCTCTTCATGAAGCAGCGCAATGATGCGATTGGCCACGCGCTGGTTCTCCGTCGACGAGGGCGCCGCTCCGCTCTCGTCGCGAACGGCCACCGTGACATCCGATCCCCCGCGCTCGACGGCGATCTGGTAGCGCTGGCCCATCAGGTCCTTTCGCTCGCCGGAGAAGAAGCGCGACAGCGTACCCTGCCGCGGATCCCTCCGATCCAGGTCCACGTAGCGAACGAAGTAGGTTCCTTTGGAGCGGTCGCGGTCCTCCACCGTGAACCCGACCCGATCCAGCACCAGTCCGACTTCGCGCCAGGCGCGATCGAAGCCCTCGTTTACCGTCAGCTTCGAGACCTCGCCATCGGTCACGATGCGGGTATGCGGCGCCGCTGCGGCGCCGGCGCTGCCAGCGGCCACCGAAGCATCGGCAGCGCTCGCGACCCGGATCGACTCCCGCGGCGAGCCGAACTGGGTCAGCATTCGCCTGAGATACTCGATTTCAAGTTCCGGATTGCTCGGCCTGGGTTGCCACACCGTCTGATCCTTCTGGACCCCGGTCAGCACCTCTTCCATGCCGCGGTGGTTGACGAAGATCTCCGTGGACCCGTCGGGGAGCCGGTCCAGGCGCGTCCGATAGCGATCCCGCTCCCCCGTCGCGTAACTGCTGCCCAGCGCCTTGCTGAGTATGCCGCGGATTCCACCGGTCTCCACCTTCTGGCGCCGCTCGGCCCACTCGGTCTCCATGATGCCCGTCTGCGGCGCATCGACGGCCAGGCTGAAGCCCTGGGAAGCCCAGAAGTCCTTCAGTTGCGGCCAGACCTTCTCGACCGGCTGATTGACCACGATCCAGCGGAAATCACCGTCCCGTTCAATGCGGGCACCTTCACGCGTCGGCAATACGTTGGAGGCGCGCGGAAGCGAATCGCCCGCGGCCGCACGCTCGCGCTTGAAGTCCGATAAAGTCTGACCCGGAGCGCCACGTCCGGGCAACGAATAGCGCTCGCTCCCCTGCGGCGTGACCAGGTCCGGCGGCACATCCAGCGCCGGACCCTGCGCAGCGCCACGGTACTCGATATTGGCCGGATCCAGCGCCGAGCGGATCGAACTGCAGGCGCCGAGCAACGCGGCTGCCAGCAGGAGACCGGCAAGCCGGCAACGACGATCGAACATCAGGTAAGTACTCCAGAAGCCTTCAGGGCGGCGGCCACCGTGGCCTGGTGCGCCTCGGAAAGCGGTGTCAAGGGCAAGCGTATGCCGCCTTTGATGCGGCCCATGCGGGCCATGGCCCATTTGAGCGGAATCGGGTTCGCTTCCATGTACAGCTTGCCATGCAGCGGCAGCAACTGCCGGTTGATCGCGAGCGCGGTCTTGAAATCGCCTGCCAGCGCCGCCCGGCACATGTCGGCCATGGGCTTCGGTGCGATATTCGCCGTCACCGAGATCACACCGTGCGCGCCCATTGCCATGAGCGCCAATGCGCTGTCGTCGTTGCCGGAGTAGAGCGCAAACCGCTCAGGCAGGCGCGCGGCCAGTTCCGAGCCGCGATAGATGTCGCCGGTGGCGTCCTTCAGGCCGATAATGCCCGGGAGCTGCGCGAGCCGCAGGACGGTATCCCCGGAGACGTCGGCCACGGTCCGGGAGGGTACGTTGTACAGGATCACCGGCAGTCCGGCCTCTTCGGCCACCGCCTTGAAATGCCGATACATGCCTTCCTGGGTCGGCTTGTTGTAGTACGGCACCACCTGCAGGGTCGCCTGCGCACCGACCTTCCTGGCATGCTGCGTCAGCTCGATGGCCTCGCGGGTGGAATTGGCGCCGGTGCCCGCGATGACGGGCACCCTGCCCCGGGCATGCTCCACAGCGACGCGGATCAGCTGCTGGTGTTCGTCAACGCTCACGGTCGGCGATTCGCCGGTGGTCCCCACCGCGACGATGGCGGCGGTGCCGGCATCCACATGCCAATCGATCAGCGAGCGATAGGTGTCCAGATCGAGCGTGCCGTCTTCGTGCATCGGTGTCACGATCGCGACCAGGCTGCCCTTGATCATCATTGATGCGTCCTCAAGCGGGTGTGCGCACGCAGTAGCGCAAGGTGGCTCTGAACTGCGTGGTCGGAATTTTAGCTCAGCGCGCCGATCGGGCCGACGAGCGGCAGCGATTCAGGATCATAGGGCGGTTTGACGGCCACGATGCGCTGTACCAATGCTGGCTTCGGTGTCGCCAGGTAGCCCTGCTCGAAAGCCGCGACGTGCAGCGCCCCCCGCCGGGCGAGGAGGAACAACTCGTCCGGACGAAGCAGGTAGGCAGGGCTCGACGGTTTACCATAGGCCGCATTGCCGACAGCGAAGGTCTCGTAAATGAGACGGCCGCCTGGCCACAGCAGGCCGGCCAGAAGGTCGAGTCGGCGGCGAAACAGGAAATTTGTGACGACGATGACCTCGAACCGCTCGGCAGAAAAGCTCCACCGTCCGGATTCCAGGTCTTCCTGCCGGGCCTCGATGTTCTTACTCTGGTCCTTTTCGGGAAACGACGGGTTGCGATCTACCGCCAATACCTTGAATCCCCTGGCGACAGCCAGGCGGGCATGGCGCCCCCCACCGCTGGCGAAGTCCAGCAGGCGCTTTTCAGCCACGGGTTTGCCGATCCAGCGGGTGACCCATTCAGACCGTTGCTCCGATACAACATGCGGCGGTTGCGCCTGCTTCGGTATTTCGATGCTCATCTGACTCCGTGACCCTTAAAGACGTCAACGAATTCTATGCAAAACTGGTCGCGCGTCGCGGTCGGCTGAAGATATTCGCCTTGCCGATCGTGGTGGCGATCGCGTTCAGCGCCGCCGGGCTGATGTTCCCGGATCAGCTGACCCGTTACTTCTGGTACGCACTCCCGATTGCCCTCGTGGCGATTTCCGTCTTCGGCTATGGCTTGATGCAAGTCTCGGAGGACTTGCGCGAGCAGCGTGCGATCAACAAGCGCCTGAGCGAATTGCAGGCGCAGTACGGCGTGGCCGAGGGCCTGGCCGTGATGGGCTCCTGGGTCTACGACCTGCTGGAGGATCGGTTCTACTGGAGTGAAGGCTCCTACCG
>JBBRJB010000392.1:0-3738 GCA_038220085.1 Burkholderiales bacterium | reverse complement strand
ATCTACTCCCGGCGTCTGATGGCGCGCATCAACATCCAGGCGCGCCGCACCCTGGAGCAACTCGACCCGGTGGCCGACCGCCTCCTCAAGGACCTGCTGTTTCACCTGGCGCGAGCGCAGGACTCTTCGCCGGTCGCCGCTGAGGTTCGTCGTCACTACCGGCTTGCCGGCACCGTGCCGTCCGACTTCGAGCGGGTCCGCTACGGTCTGACCGATCCTGCGCTGGTGCGTCGCGCCAAAGAAGCGCTGGCCGTGCTCAGGAAGTCGTGGGAAAAGATCGTCCGTGGCTCGCTCAAGGAGACCGGCGTGTTCGCCGAGGCGGCCTGCGAACTGGTCGATGCCTTGCGCGACCTGCCCCACGAGGGCATGCATGAACTGGCGCAGGCTCTCGCGTCCCTACCCAAGGCGCTCGAATCGGTCAACGCATCCGATGAGGCGCTGGCGGTCGAAGTGGCTACGGCTATCCTCTTTTCGGAAGAGGCGCTCGACGGCGGGCTGCGCAGCGACCCGGCCTACGACACCCGTGCCGGGCAACTGGGCAGGCGTCTTCTTGAGGTCATGAACCGGCCTGCAGCGTTTGGCGATACCGCGCCGCAGTGGCTCGTGGACATCTCGCGCAAGGCCTCCGAGCGGGTCACGCTGGGCGCCTTCGTGCACGAACTGAGCGCCAACCTGGCCAGTTGCGAGCAGGCACTGGACGGATACTTCCGCGATCCGTCCACGGTCGGGCAACTGGCTGCCCTCAAACCGGTGATCAGCCAGTCGACTGGCGTGCTGAAGTCGCTGGGATACGCCGAGGCCGCCAAGGCCGGCGCAGCAGTCGGGGCGGACATCGAGAGCCTCCTGGACAGCGATGAGCCAGCCGCAGCAGACGACCATCAGCGCATTGCCAACAACCTGAGCGCGCTTGGGTTTTTCGTTGAATCGTTGCTGCAGCCGGCCGGCCAGGGCCCGGTATTCCGCTTCGATGACGCCACCCGGGAGTTTCTCACCAGGGGTGACGATCGCAGGCATGCAACGACCCGTGCCCCGGGACGCTCGTCGACCGGCAGCCTCGGTCGGACCGGATCGCAAGAGGCTGTCGGCTCTGCGGAATCCCGTATCGCCGCGGAGCGCACCGCGCTGGTTCCCTGGCTGACGCTGCTGGCGGCTGCGCCGCAGGCGCCGGAAGTCCACGACAATCTGCTGCGTTGCCTGAGCGCGCTCGGGCGGGATTCGGTTCTCATCGATGATCTCGAACTCAAGCGCAAGGCGGGCGAGGCGATCAGGCAGCTGCGTGAACTGGGTATCGGCGGTGCTTCAGCGGGGTCCCCGTCCGTCAGTCTGGACGCGGTGACGGCGCTCTTGTCCGACCTTGCCGGCGTGGCAACGCCGGTGACGGGCGCGGACGCCCATGTCGACCTTGACCTTGACCTCGACCTCGACCTCGACCTCGACGTCGTGCTCGACGACGGAGGCGGCGCCGGCGACAGCGTCGCATCCCTCGCCGCAGAGGAGCATGTCGACGAGGCCGATCCGGCGACTGAAGACGACCGCGAGCTGCTGGAAATCTTCCTGCTCGAGGCCGACGAGGTGCTGTCGGCGATCGCCGAGTCGCTGCAGCAGAGCCGCATCGCGCCGACCGACACCAGTGCGCTCACCACGATCCGCCGCGCCTTCCACACGCTCAAGGGATCGAGCCGCATGGTCGGCCTGATGGCGTTCGGCGATGCCGGCTTGGCGTTCGAGCAGGTGTTGAACAAGTGGCTGGCCGGCGAGCAGCCGGGTACTGAGGCGCTCTTCGCACTGATCGAGTCGGGTCATGAGCTCTTCTCGATGTGGGTGGCCCGCCTGCACCAGGACCGGTTTGCGCTGATGGATTGCGCGGCGCTGACCGCCCGGTGCGAAGCCCTGCGCGATGGCCGCGAGGCGCAGGCAGGACAGCCGGACATGGAAACGTCGGGGCTGGCATCGCCAGTGCCGGCTGTCGACTCGATTGCACACGACGAGCAGGGATTCTTCGATTCGGTTGCCGCGGATATCACCGAGCCGCTGATGGCGCAGGCCCGCGAGTCCGGGATCGAGGCCGCGGCCGACGAGCCTGCCGATGCGCCGGCGCGCGATGCGGTCAGCGACTCGATGCCCGAATTCTCGCTCGAGGATCTGGAGGCTTTCGCCGATACGGAAAACCTGCTGCCCGGCGGCGATTCCCTCGTTCCCGGGGCCGAAAGTCCGTCGCGGGTGCCCGACAAGGTCTGGATCGGCGAGCGCAGCATCGATGCCCAGCTGTTCGGCATTTTCAATGCCGAAGCGGCCGATATCCGCCAGCGCCTGGACGCCGGACTGGCGGACTGGCGCGAGCGACGCGATCTGGGCGCACCAGAGGCCTTGCTCAGGGCGTTGCATTCCCTGGTCGGAACCTCGCGACATGTGGGGCTGCTGCAGTTGCGGGCGATCGCGGAGCCGGCTGAACAGTTCCTTCTGAACCACGCCAAGGCCAACCGGCCCCTGCCAGCGGATCACTCCGTCCTACTCTATGCGGCGATCGGGTCGATCAACTCGATGCTCGACCAGTTTTCGCAGTGCCACGAGCCGCCGCGGGACGCGCAGTCCGAACGCGCGATGATGGACCTCGCCTTCCAGTGGTCGAATCCCGATTCGATTGCACAACCGGCCGACACCGATCGCAGCGATCGCGGCGAAGCGCTGCGCAAGAAAGCAGCCCAGGTCCTGGGTGCGGCCAAGCAGGCAGTCGAGGCGCAGAACGAGGCCTACCACGGTCTGTTCGATGAACTCGATCCTGACCTGGGCCCGATCTTCTTCGAGGAGGCCGATGATCTCCTCGCGCGGATCGACCAGTGCCTGCGGAAATGGCGTGCCCATCCGGCCGACGAGTTGGCACCCGGCAGCCTGATGCGTCTGCTGCACACGATCAAGGGCAGCGCCCGGATGGCCGGCGCAATGCGGTTCGGGCAGATGGTCCATGAGATGGAAACCCGGGTAGAGGAGGCGATCGGCCTGCCTGAGGTCCCTGAAACGCTGGTCGACCAGTTGCTTGCCCAGTACGACCAGGCCTATGGCGCCTACGAAGGCTTGGTGTCGGCTGCGGACCCGGCGGCCCCTGCCGCTGCTCCGCCGGCAGCCCGTGTCGCCGCCCGGTACGACGCACTCGCCCTCCCGCGCGCCGCGTCACCAGGGGCGCCGGTGTCGCCGAAGGCGGCGGCGCCACGGATCGGGGTCGCGCCGTCGAACTCGGTTCACGCCGAACTCAACGCCGAACTGATGGCGGGCGCTGCCCAGGCGGCTGCCGCCGCCCAGCAGGTGATCCGCGTGCGCGCGGACCTGCTGGATCGGATGGTCAGCGAGTCCGGCGAAGTATCGGTGGCGCGTGCGCGCCTGGACAGCGAGATGGCGCTGATCCGGCAGTCGCTGTCGGAACTGACCGAGAACGTGAACCGTCTGCGCACGCAACTGCGCGAAATCGAGATCCAGGCCGACAACCAGATCCAGGCACAGATCGCGCACTCGAAGGATGCCCACGCCGACTTCGACCCGCTCGAATTCGACCGCTATACGCGCTTCCAGGAACTCACGAAGATGCTGGCGGAGTCGGTGAACGACGTCGCCACCGTGCAGCAGAATGCCCTGCGCTCGGTCGAATCGGCCACCCAGGATCTGGTGCGGCAGGGGCAGGTGAGCCGAAGCCTTCAGCAGAACCTGATGCGAATCCGCATGGTGCAGTTCGCCTCCGTCAGCGAC
>JBBRJB010000391.1:0-3738 GCA_038220085.1 Burkholderiales bacterium | reverse complement strand
GGTTACATCGCGCTTCAGGCCGGGTTTGGACAAGGCTCCCACTACAACGTCGGCGACCCCTGGCATGCCGCGATGTACGCCCTGATGGGTATCGGAGCGATCCTGCTCACAGCCACGCAGCCATTGCTCGCCTGGCAGCTCTACCGGCATCCGGATGCCGGCCGACCGGTTGCCTACCGCCACGCGGTGCTGCTGGGCCTGGTTCTCACCTTTGTGTTTGGGGCCGGCGTCGGTGGCCTGCTCTCGGCGGCGGCGCCGCCGTCCGTGGGCGCCACCGTCCCGCTGTTCGGCTGGTCGCTCGCTGGCGGTGACCTGCGACCCGCGCATTTTCTCGGTATCCATGCCGAGCAGCTGCTGCCGCTGGCGGGTTTCGCTGCCGCCCGCTATTCACCCCGGCAGGCGCGCCGGCTGGTGATGGTCGCGACCCTGAGCTACTCGGCCTTGTTTGCCGTCCTGCTGGCCTGGGGGATGGGGGCCGCAGCGATCGGTTGATTGCATATACAATGGTTGGGGATACACTGCCAGTTTTAGCCGCCATCCCGGTTCGGCCAGCCGCGAGGACAGGGAACCGAAATCGATACTGCACGCGGCAGTCGGATGGATGAGGCGGCTCAGCGCCAGATGAGCCCGAGTACGCTGTTGCTGCTGCGTAGGCCGATCGTCTCAACGCTGTTGCGGATGGCCTGGCCCAATGTCCTGGTGATGCTGGCACAGGCTGCGACCGGCCTGATCGAGACCTGGTGGGTATCCAGGCTCGGCACTGATGCGCTGGCGTGCTGGCGGAGTCGATCGGACTGGCGGCCGCGGCCTGGCCGCAGGCCTGGCTCGGGTTGTTCGGCGACGATCCGCTGATGATCGAGGCGGGCAGCGCCTATCTGCGCCGCGTCGCGCCGACCTATGGTTTCTTCGCGCTCGGCCTGACCCTGTATTTCGCTTCCCAGGGAGCGGGCCGGCTGGCTCCTATTGGTCGCGATCGTCGGCGGCTGGCTCGCGCTGCGGCTGACCGGATCGATGAACTTGTTGTTCGTGGCGTGGCCGCCGGTCTCGTCATCTACGGCGCGATGCTGGCGGCGGCGGTCCGCGGCGGGGTCTGGTTCCGGCGGCCCTGAACCGCCGGCCCTTCCCGGTAAACCCGTGACAGCAGGAGATTGAAGGCCTCGCGCCGCGCGAGCGGGGTGGGCCTGAGCACGCCACGATCCTGCAGCACCGAGATCAGTTTTTCCGGCGCGGCGTGCTGGTCGCCGACGATTTCGACATGGCCCGCCGCGACTTCGATCCGGGTAGTCCGCGGGCCGTTGTCCACCCGGGCGCTGCGCTGTTCATCGAGCGAGAACACATCATCGCTCTCGATGCAGCGTCCAGCGGCTTCGCGCCTGCACGAGCCGCGTTCGTCGGTATCGATCTTCAGGTGCTCGACGACCCGGGGCGACAGCTCTCCCGGGTCGAGGATGAAACCGGACGAGTAGGTGATGTCTTCCCACTTCGGCCCGGTGGCAACATAGCAGCTCAGCGGCAGCAGCCCGAGCGTCAGCGGATACAGCCATGTCCGGCCGCAGGTGCGCGCCGATTCGATGCCGGCGAAAGGGCCGGAGACGGTGACCAGGCGCCAGTCGGGCGCACTGGCCGGAACGTCCGGGATGTCGCGGATGTCCCCAGCGTCTGGCCGAATCGGCTCGGTCATCGACTTGCGCGCGATAAGCGCACCCTGGCTGTGGCCGATCAGGGTGATCTGCTGCACCGTCGACTGATCGGCGAGTTGTCCGATGGCCCGTCTGAGTTCGATCGCGCTGTCGATCAGCCGGGCGCGGTCGTCGTAAGTGAAGCACGCGGTCTGCTGGCCATGAAACGCCAGGACTTGCGCCAGTCCGCGGAACTGACCGGACGAGCCGTAGCAGCCGTGCACCAGCACGGTGACGGGCTGGCTGGCATCCAGGCGCAAGCGACGGTCCGGGCTGTCGGTGCAGGGGCCGAGTTGCCGGATCTCCAGCACGGTGTCGGGCGGCGGCAGTCGGCCCGGCTCGAGATCGGAGAGGATCGCCAGTTCGGGCCCGGCGCAGCCGGCGAGCAGGCCGAGGAGCATCGACAGGAGGGCGGTGCGCTTCAACGCCGAGTCCAATGCCGCGACATTACAGCGCTTCAAGCGCGGCGGCCGCCAGCGCTTCGCCCCATTCCGGCAGGAAATGCCCGCCGTCCGCGACTTCGAGCGGTGGCGGGCAATTGCGGATGTTGCTGGCGACGTCGGCCATCACCGGTGGGCCGAGAACCGGATCCCTCATGCCGACGGCCATGAAGGTTTGCCCCTGCCATCGGGTCCGGAACCAGTCGCGCGCGCGGCGGGACACGGCTGCGCCGTCGGCATCCGGCCGGTCGGGAACCAGGTTCGGAAAGCGTCGCACGCCGGCCTTGTAGGTGGCATCCGGAAAAGGCGCGTCATAGGCCGACGCTTCTGCGGCACTCAGGTGAGGGCAAGCCCGCGAGAGCAGCTTGCCGACCGTGAGATCCGGATGCCGGTTGCTGTAGTCGCGCCAGTCGAGGAAGCCCCGCCCCAGCGGCCGGTCGCCGGTGGCGAACGCGGTGTTCATGACCAGCAGGCCGGCATAGCGCGCGGGATCCTCCATCGGCAGCGTCAGCCCCAGCAGTCCTCCCCAGTCCTGGACGACCAGCACGATGTCGCGCAGCGCGAGGCGCTCCACCAGGCTCAGAAGCATCTCGCGATGGCGGGTGAAGCTGTAGGCCACTTCCTCGGCCGGCTTGTCGCTCCTGCCAAACCCCAGCAGGTCCGGCGCGACGACACGATGGCCGGCCGCGGCGAAGACCGGGATCATCCGACGATAGAGGTAGCTCCAGGTGGGTTGCCCGTGCAGGCAGAAATACACGCGTGCTGCCTGCGCAGGACCCTCGTCGAGGTAGTGGATCCGGCCGTCGCCGCAGCACGCGAGCCCATCGAGGTAGCGGGCCCTGAACGCGTAGCCGGGCAGGTCGGCGAATCGTTGGTCCGGCGTGCGCAGCAGCTGTCCCATGGGCTCGTTCTTGCGGTTGGCATCCGCCACTGTGCAACCTCGAAGCGGCGAATGCAACCGGCAGGCCGGTTCCAGCTACGGGATTGCCACGGGACGCGGTTTGCGCCATGGGATAATCCGTCGGGGCCTGAACGCGCGCGCCTACTTCCCGCTGAGCGACCTGATCACCGTGGCGGACGCGCGTGCTGTCGGCCCGACCTGATAAGCTGCAGCATTGCGCCTGCTCGTCAACGCTTCATGTCCAATCCCGCCAGACTCTTCACCCCGCTCTCCCTCGGCCCGCTGCAAGTGCGTAACCGCATCATGGTGTCGCCCATGTGCCAGTACAGTTCCGAGGACGGCCTGGCCGCCCCCTGGCATGCCGTGCACCTGGGAAGCCTCGCCATTTCGGGTGCCGGCCTGCTGTGCCTGGAAGCGACCGCCGTCAGCCGGGAAGGTCGAATAACCCCTGGCTGCCTGGGCCTGTACGGTGACCGTCAGCAGGCGGCCTTGCAGCAGCTGGTGGAGTCACTGCGGGCGGTATCCGGAATCCCGCTCGCCTTGCAGTTGTCGCATGCCGGGCGCAAGGCGTCCAGCCGCAGGCCGTGGGAGGGCGGAACGCTGATGTCCGAGGCCGATGGCGGCTGGCAGCCCGCTGCGCCATCGCCGCTGGCGCAGCGACCCGGAGAGCCCGAACCCCGCGAGCTGACGCCCGATGGCATCCGCCAGGTGGTCGACG
>JBBRJB010000390.1:0-3743 GCA_038220085.1 Burkholderiales bacterium | reverse complement strand
ACCTGGATGGAGTCGCCGATGACGTGGACATCCGGTGCCGTGGTCGACTCGAACGAGCGGAAGTCAACCAGGGACCAGCGCCCGTTGGCGTTCGCCAGCCCGGTCTGGACCACCAGGTCAGCCGCGCGCATCGGCGGCAGCAGGTTCAGGACGTCCGCGGTCACGTCTTCCTGGAATTCGAACTTCACTGTCAGCGCCTGCGCGTCTACCGCGACCGCCTTGTGCTGGCCGCGGAATTCCACCATGCCCGGATAGAGTTCGGACCAGGCCTTCTTGAACAGCGGGCCCTTGGAGGTGACGTCCTGGTTGGCGTCGAGGATCAGCACCTTGGACCTGGGCTTATTCTTCTTGAGGTACGCCGCCACCAGGCTGGCTCGTTCATAGGGTCCGGGCGGACAGCGGTAGGGCGCCTCCGGAATGGCGATCGCGAATACCCCGCCGTCGCGCATCGCCTGGATCTGCCTGAACAGCGCAGCCGTCTCCGGCCCCGCTTTCCAGGCCTGCAGGATTCTGCCGCTCGCCTGGGCGGGCCCAAGCCCCTGCACCCGATCGAACTGAAGGTCCACGCCCGGCGCGAGCACCAGCTTGTCGTAACGGATCGAGGAGCCCGTGGCGAGGGTCACGGTCTTCTTCTGAACATCGACTGCCGCCGCCCTGTCACGCACGATGGTCACCCCATGCCGGCTTTTCAGCGCGTCGTAGGATGAGGTGATGTCCGCCAGTTGCTTGACACCACCGACGACCAGATTCGACATCGGGCAGGAAACGAAGCGGCTCTCGGGCTCGATCAGTACCACGTCGATCGAGTAGTCCGACAGCATCCGCACGTACTTGGCAGTGGTGGCGCCGCCATAGCCGCCACCGACGACGACGACCTTGGCGCTCGATGGTGTCGCGCCCATGGCGGCGCAACCGCCCAGGCCTGCGACTGCGCTGCCCGCCAGCAGGCCTTGAATCACTTCACGGCGTTTCATGATGCTGTCCTCACTTGAGGCCGGCGAAATAGCCGGCCAGGGCGTCGATCTGCTGGTTGCTGTAGCCTTTGGCGAGCTGGTGCATAACCGTGGCAGGCCGCTTGCCGTCGCGAAAGGCCTGCATCTGCGCCACGATGTATTCCCGGGGCATCTGTGCCAGCGAGGGCAGGGCCGTGCCGGGTACCGCCCGGCCTTCGGTCCCGTGACAGTTTGCGCAAGTTGCCGCCAGCGATCGCAGGTGCAACTCCTGTGCCGTCTGGGCGCCGGCGACGCCGCTGGTCAGCAAGGCCAAGCCTCCCATAATGAACCACCTTGCCTGATGTCGGTTAATTCGGTCCATGGCGCACGTCTCCTGTCAGGGCGGGTCTGTCAACCGCTAAGCTACCAGTCGGGCAAGCGCCGCGCAACGGCGTTCTTCGCCCTCGTCTTCGAATAACATTTGAGCGTGCCGGCAGGACGGATGCGTCCGTTGCCGGTCGGCAACCGCGCCAGGGAGAGAGATGATGCCGGCCATCGAGACTGGGTTGAAGCAGGCCACCGGACCGATCATCCGCCTGCATCCGGACGACAACATCGTGGTGGCCCGGACCGACGTCGGTCTCGGCGCAGCCATCGACAGCGAGGGCATCAGCAGCCGCAGTCAGGTGCCAGCCGGCCACAAGATCGCCACCGTCCATATTCGCAAGGGTGAACCGATCCGCAAGTACAACGTCGTGATCGGATTCGCCGCTGTCGACATCGCTCCGGGTACGATGGTCCACAGCCACAACACGACGTTCAGCGACTTCCAGCGGGATTACTCGCATGCAAGTGAGTACCAGCCGACGGCGCTGCTGGATCCGGCCGAGCGGGCGACTTTCCAGGGCATCGTGCGCCGCGACGGCCGGGTAGCGACACGCAACTACATCGGCGTGCTGTCGACCGTCAACTGCTCGGCCACCGTGGTACGCAGGATCGCTGACTGGTTCACGCCCGAGCGGCTGGCCGAGTTCCCGAATGTCGATGGCGTGGTCGCCTTCAGTCATGCACTCGGCTGCGGCATGGAGATGACCGGTGAGCCGATGGCACTCCTGCGACGCACGATCGCCGGCTACGCGCGCCACGCCAACCTCGCGGCGGCACTGTTGGTCGGCCTCGGCTGCGAGCGCAATCAGCTTGGGGACCTGCTGGTGGACGAGAAGCTGCAATCCGGGCCCCTGCTTCGCACCTTCGTCATGCAGGACACCGGTGGAACGCGCCGGACGATCGAGGCCGGCATCGCCGCCGTCCGGGAACTGCTGCCGGCGGCCGATCAGGTCAGCCGCCGCACCGTGCCGGCCAGCCATCTGGTGGTCGGGCTGCAGTGCGGCGGCTCGGATGGTTTCTCCTCGATCACCGCCAATCCTGCGCTGGGCGCCGCGGTCGATATCCTGGCGAAGCACGGGGGCACTGCGATCCTCTCCGAAACGCCGGAAATCTATGGCGTGGAGCACACGCTGACGCGGCGCGCGGCCAGCGTCGATGTCGGCGAGAAGCTCATCGAGCGGATCCGGTGGTGGAAGGAGAATTACGCGGTGGGTCGCGACGTGCAGATCAACGGCAAAGTGAGCCCGGGAAATCAACGCGGGGGGCTGGCGAACATCTTCGAGAAGTCGCTCGGTTCCGCCATGAAGGGAGGCACCGGCGGCCTGATGGCGGTCTATCGCTACGCCGAGCCGGTTACTGCGAGTGGCCTGGTGTTCATGGACACCCCGGGTTACGACCCGGTATCGGCCACCGGCCAGATCGCCGGCGGCGCCAACCTGATCGCGTTCACCACCGGCCGTGGTTCGATGTTCGGCGCCAAGCCGGTGCCCAGCATCAAGCTTGCGACCAACACCCCGATGTACCAGCGACTGCAGGAGGACATGGACGTCAATTGCGGCGAGATCCTGGACGGTACCTGTTCGCTGCAGGCGATGGGTCAGCGGATCTTCGAGCATATGCTCCGGACTGCCTCCGGCGAGCGATCCAGGAGTGAACTGCTCGGGCTGGGCGACAATGAATTCGTTCCCTGGCAGATCGGCATCATGGCATGATGCCGGGCAGGCTCATCCGGCAAAGGCCGGGCGCCGCACGGACTTCCTGAAAGGACCCCACATCATGCCGCATCCGGCCAGCGACGTCGCAGGCGCCGCCCGCATCGTTTCAGTGCAGGCCCGCACGATCAGCATTCCGCTCGATCACGAGACTTCTTTTTCAACCCGCAAGGTGTCGGTGCGCGAGTACATCTTGGTGAAGGTGCGCACCGCCGACGACCGCGAAGGCATCGGTTTCTGCTACAGCGGCAGTCGCGGGGGCGTGCTGGTGACCCATGCGGTGCGCGAGTTGTTCAAGCCGCTGCTGGAGGGCCAGAACGCCCTGCGCACCGAGGGCCTGTGGCGCGAGATGTACCAGGACTCGCTGCTGCAAGGGCGGGCCGGTTCGGTGATGCGCGCGCTGTCGATCCTGGACGTGGCGCTGTGGGACCGCAACGCGCGCGCGGCCGGCCTGCCGCTGTCGGACTACCTCGGCGCCGGCGCGACCGGGTCGGTGCCGGCTTACGCCAGCGGCGGCTACTACCTCGAAGGCAAGACACCGAGCAAGCTGGCCGAGGAAGTGGCGGGCTATGTGACCCTCGGATTCAAGGCGGTGAAGATCAAGGTCGGGCGTCTCGATCCGAAGCAGGAGGAAGCGCGTATCCGCGCAGCCCGCGAGGCGATCGGCCCCGATGTGCTGCTGATGCTCGATGCCAACAATGCCTGGACCGAC
>JBBRJB010000389.1:0-3755 GCA_038220085.1 Burkholderiales bacterium | reverse complement strand
CAGGAACACCTGGGGTTTGCGCACGATTGCCCGTCCCATGGCGACCCGCTGGCGCTGTCCGCCGGACAGTTGCCTGGGGAACCGGTCCAGGTAAGGTTCCAGGCCGAGAATCTGCGCGGCGTCACCCACCCGCCTGTCGATCTCGTCCTTCGGGGTCTTGGCCAGCGTCAGCGCGAACGCCATGTTGTCACGCACCTTCATGTGCGGATACAGGGCATAGTTCTGGAACACCATCGCGATGTCGCGCTCTTTGGGCGGCACGTCGTTGACCACCCGCGTGCCGATACTGATCGTGCCGGCGGAGATCTCTTCCAGGCCGGCGATCATCCGCAACAGAGTCGACTTGCCGCAACCGGACGGTCCGACCAGGACGCAGAACTCGCCGTCGGCGATGTCGACGTCGACGCCGTGGATCACCTGCGTCGTACCGTACACCTTCTTGACTTGACTGATCGTCACAGTTGCCAAGGCTGCCCCTCCGATTCTTGTTTGAGTGCGCAACGTGAAGTCGCCGCCGAACTCTGGAACTGAGGGATGCTAACCGCAAATACATGCGCGCGCGCATGCCACGGCAGACCTGGCGGCCCCCGGGAAAACACCGATTCCCGGGCGGATCAGCGGGCCTTGCTGCTCTGGTTCAGGGCGCTCGAAACCAGCTTGGCGGTGATGTCGACGATCGGCACGATGGACTGGTAGGCCATGCGCGTCGGGCCGATCACGCCCAGTGTACCGACGACCTGGCCGTCGACCTCGTAGGGCGCGGTGATGACCGACAACTCCTCCATCGGCACCAGGTTGGATTCGCCGCCGATGTAGATCTGCACGCCCTGGGCACGCACCGACGCGTCCAGCAGTTGCAGGAGATCCGTGCGCTTCTCGAACAGGCTGAACAGGTCCTTGAGCCGGCTCATGTTGGCGGCGAAATCCGGCAGGCCGACGAAGTTGCGTTCGCCGGCCAGGACCAGCGACTCGCTCTGGTCGTGCGCCGCTTCGCTGCCGGCTTCCACCGCGCGCTGCATGAGCGTGGAGATGTCCTCCCGCAATCGCGCGAGCTCAGTACGCAGCCGTGACTTGATGTCCTCGAAGTCAACGCCGGCGTAGTGCATGTTGATGAAGTTGGCGGCTTCGATCAGAGTTGTCGGGGAGTGATCCTGCTCGACCGAGAGGATCCGGTTCTGGACATCGCCCTCCGCGGAAACGATGATCAGCAGCACCCGGCGTTCTGACAGGCGCAGGAACTCGATCTGGCGGAAGGTGGAGGCGCGCCGCGGCGCCAGCACGACGCCGGCAAAGGTGGACAGCCTCGACAGCAGCGAGGCGGCTTGCGAGATCACCCGCTTCGGCTCATCGGCGGTCAGCGCGCCGCGCAGCGTCCGCGCCTGCTCGGAATGCAGCGGCTGCACGGTGATCAGGGAGTCGACGAAGAGGCGGTAGCCAAGCGGCGTGGGGATGCGGCCGGCCGAGGTGTGCGGGCTGGTGATCAGGCCCTCGTCCGCCAGGTCCGCCATGACGTTGCGGATCGTGGCCGGCGACAGCTCCAGGTGCGAGAACTTCGAGAGGGTGCGAGACCCCACCGGCTGACCGTCGGCGATATAACGCTCTATCAGCGTCTTCAACAGCAGTCGTGAGCGGTCGTCCATTGCTCCTACGCTACCACAGCGCTTGGATTATGTTTTCCTCGAATTGAATTATGGTGTAATCCGCCGCATGACCGCCCGCTTCAAGACAATCGCCCTGTTCGGCCGTCCTCAGACCGACGGGCTGGCGGAGATCCTTGACCAGATTGCCGGTTGGCTGAAGCGACGCGGGGTCACCATCCTGATCCAGACCAATCGTAGCACCCGCGCGCTGCAATCACTCGGCCGGCGCGCGGAACTGGGCATCATCGTCGGCGGGGACGGCACCATGCTCGGCATCGCCCGCACACTGGCGCCGCTCGGACTGCCGGTCGTCGGCATCAACCTCGGCCGGCTGGGCTTCATCACCGACATCACCTTCTCGCACTGGGAGGAAGCACTCGAGGCAATCCTGGAAGGAAACTTCGAGGTGGAGGACCGGGCACTCATCGACGTCACGGTCATCCGGCGCGGCCGGCCCATCTTCCACTCCCGCGCGCTCAATGACGTGGTCGTCAGCCGCAGTTCCCGCGCCGGGATGATCGAGATCGAGGTCAAGGTGGACGGCCTGTTCATGTACAACCCCCGGGCGGACGGCCTGATCGTCGCCACCCCCACCGGCTCGACCGCCTATGCGCTGTCCGCCAACGGGCCGATCCTTCATCCGGCGCTGCAGGGCCTGGTGCTCGTGCCGGTCGCGCCGCAGGCCCTGTCCAACCGGCCGATCGTCCTGCCCGATCACTGCGAAGTCGAACTCACCGTCGTCGGCGGCCGCAATCCCCGCGTCAATTGCGACATGCAGTCGTTCGCCGACCTTCAGGTGGAGGACCTGATCGAGATCCGGCGCTCGGCCGACTCCAGCCGCTTCCTCCACCCGCCCGGCTACAGTTACTACGCGACCTTGCGCGCCAAGCTCAACTGGCATGAGATGCCCAGTCTCAATCCGCGCGGCTGAAAGCGGACGATGCTGCGACTGCTGCGTCTGAAGGACTTCGTCATCGTCGACTCGGCCGAAATCGAGTTCGGCGAGGGTTTCACCGCCCTGACCGGTGAAACCGGCGCCGGCAAGTCGATCCTCCTGGACGCGCTCGGCCTGGCGCTGGGGGCGCGCGGCGATGCGGCCATGATCCGTGAAGGCGCCGCCCGCGCCGACATCAGCGCGGAGTTCACGACCGGAGGGGCGCTTGATACCTGGCTGGCGCAGAACGACCTCGCGGGCGATCCCGGGGTGCTGCTGTTGCGCCGGGTGCTGGACAGCGACGGCCGCTCGCGCGCCCTGGTGAACGGACATCCGACCACGGTGGCGCAACTGCGTGAGATCGGCGAGCGGCTGGTCGACATCCACGGTCAGCACGAGTCGCAGTCCCTGATGCGGGCCGGCGCGCAGCGGGAACTGCTCGACCGCTTCGGCAAGCTGGATGGCAAGGTGGGCGCGGTTGCGGCGGCCTATGCGCAGTGGCAGGAGATGGACAAGACGCTTCGGGCCGCGCAGTCCGGCTCACGGGAGACCGAGATCCGGGCGGAGCGCCTGCGCTGGGAACTGGACGAAATCGAGCAACTGCGGCTCGCCGCGGGGGAATGGGAAGAACTCAGCCAGGAACAGAAGAGACTTGCCCATGCCAAGGACCTGATTGAGGGCGCGGACGCTGCCTCGTCAGCCTTGTCCAGAGGCGACGGCGCCATCACTGAGACGCTCGCGAGCCTGCAGCAGCGCCTGCGCACCCTGGCCGGGATCGACCCGGCCCTCGCCTCGGCCGCCGACCTCGTCGATTCGGCGGCCATCCAGCTGGAGGAGGCGGGCAGCGATCTGGCCAGCTATGTGCAGCGTGTGGATCTAGACCCGGAGCGGGTCGCGGAAGTCGAGAACCGGGTCGGCGCCATTTTCACCAGTGCGCGCAAGCTCAAGCTGCCGCCTGAGCGCCTGTTTGAGCATCAGGAGGCACTGCGGGCGGAGTACGCCCGGCTGTCACGCACGCAGGACCTGGCGGTGCTGCAAGCCGAGGTCGCCCGGACCCGCGAAGCCTACGTCACCGAGGCTGCGGCGTTGTCCCGGGCCCGGCGCAGCGCGGCCAGCCGTCTTGCCAAAGGCGTGACCGGCCAGATCGACCGTCTCGGCATGGCCAAGGCGAGCCTGATGGT
>JBBRJB010000388.1:0-3770 GCA_038220085.1 Burkholderiales bacterium | reverse complement strand
TAGGCCAGAGCCGACAAGGTCTCGAATACGATCAGCTGGCCGGACAGCGAGGTGGGCAGACGCTGGGCCGCGGCATTCCACAGGAGCGTGCCGAGCCAGGACGCGAGCAGGCCGAGTGCCAGCATCCAGAAGATGAAACCGCCGGGGTCGGGGCCGAGCGGCAGATCGAACGGATTGAACACCATCCAGCGATAGTAGGCGCTCGCCATCGCCATCCCCGCAAGGGCGATCGGCAGGGTTGCCAGCCCTTGGGCGGTGGCCCAGGTGGCTGCCGAAATGCCGGGGCGGGCGCGCAGCCAGCGGGCGTTGCGGATCGGGTACCACGTCCAGCAGGCGGTGGCGAGCACGGCGATCATGCCGCCGGCTGCATAGTGCAGTCGATCTCCCTGCTCCGCTAGGAGCAGAGCCAGTTCGGCCTGGTTCACGAGGGCGATGCCGATGGCAAGGGCAAGCAGCGGCGGCACCAGGCGCCGCCAGGGAACCGCGCGTTCGCTGAAATTGGAGGTGACGGCGATCACCAGCGGCAGGGTGCCGATGACCATGGTCGGCAGGGGCGCATCCGCCAGCTGGATGGCTGTCGCCAGTGCGGCGTAGTACAGGATGTTACCGACCAGCGAGAGCTTGAAGGCCTCAGCCCAGTCGGCTGCCTGCAGGTCCCTCAGCCGGGATCGTGCCTGCCAGCCGAGCGGGATCGCGATCAGGCCGAAGGCGAGGTAGCGCCCGAACGCGAGCAAGGCGCCCGGATAGTCCGGCAGCAGCCGCGGGACGATGAAGACCAGGCCCCAGATGAGGCCCGCGCCCAATGCGTAAAGGATGCCGAGCGCCAAAACTGCTCCTGGTAATCGGCCGGAGGTTCCACCGGGATTCCGCCGGGCGTCGGTCGGGCGTCGGTCGGGAAATCATGTTGGGCCGACTACGATGACCCGATGCACAGCCGCAAGACCGTCAGTTGCCCGGATCGAAGCGTATCACCGGTTGCGGCCCGTCCTGTGATTCATCGCCATCCTTGAACCATCGGTTTGCCAGGAGGTGCGGATGAGCGGCCGCCTCCAGGAAATCGAGGACCGGTGTCAGGCAGCAGTCCCGGTCGGCCGCGGCTGAGGCCCAGTCGTCGCGGCTGCGCTCGGCGAAGCGGCTTGAGAACACGGCTGCTGCCGCCGTCCAGCAATCCTGCCGATACTGGTCTGCCGGATCCAGTTGCCCGGCGAGACCTGCAACATCCAGCAATTCGCGATAGAACTTGGCCTCCAGTGCCCCGACTGCAACGAAGCGGCCGTCCGCGCAGCGGTAGGTGCGATAAAAGGGAGCGCCGCCATCCAGCAGGTTCGCCTCGCGCTGCAACTGCCACCGGCCTGCCGCCAGCAGGCCGTGGAACATCGGAGTCAGTCCGACCGTGCCGGCGGCAATGCTGGTGGTGACCACACCGCCCTGGCCGTCCATGCCGCGCCGTACCAGCCTGGCCAGGACTCCGATCAGCAAGTGCATCGCACCGCCGCCGAAATCGGCCACCAGGTTCAAAGGCGGCATCGGCTGCTGCGCCGTACCGACCGCGGCAAGCACGCCGGTAAGGGCCAGGAAGTTGATGTCGTGGCCGGCCCGGGCAGCGAGCGGCCCGGCGTCACCCCACCCGCTCAGGCGTCCGATCACCAGCCTGGGATGACGCGACAGGAGCAGTTTCGGGGCAAGGCCGAGTCGTTCCAGCACCCCCGGCCGGAAGCCTTCCAGGAGTACGTCCGCCGTGGCCAGCGCCGCCGCCATGGCCTCTCCGTCGCCAGACTGCTTCAGGTCCAGGCTGCGCACGGTCTTGCCGCGATTGAGCAGGTCGAAAGCCGGCGGCAAGGCGATGCCGAGACCCGGATCGCGTGGGGGCGATATGCGGGTCACATGCGCCCCCAGCATCCGCAGGCACATGCCGGCGAAGGGTACCGGACCGATCGCATGCAGTTCCAGCACCTGGAGTCCTGCGAGCGGCAACTCGTGGGGGCTGGCGTCGGCGGAGTTCGCGGTCATGGGTCGAAGGTATTCAACCCGGCAGGAAATGCATCGAGAGCTTCGGTGACCGGCTCCAACTGGCGGCGCAGCCCTACCGCCTCTGCGACGTCGTCTGCTTCGACGGATTCGCGCTGTGCCAGGTCCGCAATCGTCCGGGCAACCTTGAGCGTGCGATGCAGCCCGCGCAGGGACCAGGCAAAGCGTCGCGCCGCCTGGGTGGCGATGCGGCGGGCATCCGCCGTCAGTGCCAGGCAATGCTCCAGTTCGGATGCGGCCAGCGCACCGTTGGTCTTCCCCTGCCGGTTGAACTGACGAAGGCGCGCTGCGCGCACCCTGGCGGCAACCGTGGTTGTGGATTCGCGCGCCGCCGGGCCGGGGGCCGACGCGGCGAGATGATCGCTGTCACCCCGGCGGACGTCGACGCAGAGGTCGAAGCGATCGAGCAGGGGGCCGGACAGGCGCCCGCGGTAGCGGCGAACCTGCTCCTGGGTGCAGTGGCAGGCATGCCGGCTGTCTCCGAGAAAGCCGCAGGCACAGGGATTCATGGCGGCTACCAGCAGGAAAGCCGCCGGAAAGGTTTCGCTGTACGGGCCTCGGGCGACGGTGATGCAGCCGCTCTCCAGCGGCTCTCGCAGTGCCTCCACGGCGGCACGGCGAAACTCCTGCAACTCATCCAGAAACAGGACGCCGTGGTGGGCCAGGCTGATCTCGCCGGGCCGTGGCGGCTGTCCGCCGCCGATCAGTCCGGCAACAGAAACCGAATGGTGCGGACTCCTGAATGGCCGATCGCGCCAGTGGCCCGGCACCAGCTTGTCCCTCAACGACGCGATGGTGGCGGACGCGAGCGCTTCCTCTCTCGTCAGGGGTGGCAGCAGCCCTGGGAGGCGGTGTGCGAGCATGCTCTTTCCGGTACCGGGCGGGCCTGTCATCAGCAGGTGATGCGGCCCCGCCGCAGCGACTTCCAGCGCCCGCCGGGCCTGGGGCTGCCCGATGACGTCCGCGAGATCCGGGCCCCGGGCCTGAAATAGTGATAGGGTGGCAATCCGGTCACCGGGGGAATCCGGATCGCGCGCAACATCGGGCTCCACCGGCTGCCGCGGCTCGATCGGCTCGGCCGGTAGCGGCCGGGCGCCCTGAAGATGCTCGCAGACCCGGCGCAGGCTTTCCGCCCCCAGAACCTGCGGATGCCCGCACAGAACTGCCTCCGCGGCGTTCTCCAGTGGCAGTATGAGTGAGCGGTCGCTCTTGTCACCGACCAGACCGCAGGCTAGGGCAAGCGCCGCCTTGATGGGGCGCAGTGCGCCACTGAGGGACAGTTCACCGATCATTTCGACCCGATCCAGCGCCCGGGATGGCAACCGACCGCAAGCTGCCAGGATGCCGATCGCGATCGGCAGGTCGAAGCGGCCCGATTCCTTGGGCAGGTCGGCTGGGGCGAGGTTGACGGTAATGCGGCGGTTCGGGAAGTCGAATCCGCTCTGGAGCAGGGCTGCCCTGACCCGTTCACGGCTTTCGCGCACGGCGGTTTCCGGCAAGCCGACGATCATGAAGGTCGGCAGGCCGTTGGCCAGATGGATTTCCACCCGGACCGCGGGTGCGCTCAGCCCTCTCAAGCCCCGGCTATAGGCAACCGCCAGCGTGTCCATTACGGGATGCCGGCACGTGACAGGCTTCCTGACAGGCTCCTACGGCTCGGTCTGCGCGAGTTTTTCTTCCAGTGCCTCGACCCGGGCCCGCAGGGCGCGAAGCAACTCCACCTGCACCTCGAATTCGTCACG
>JBBRJB010000387.1:0-3780 GCA_038220085.1 Burkholderiales bacterium | reverse complement strand
CTTGCGCGAGCAGCGTGCGATCAACAAGCGCCTGAGCGAATTGCAGGCGCAGTACGGCGTGGCCGAGGGCCTGGCCGTGATGGGCTCCTGGGTCTACGACCTGCTGGAGGATCGGTTCTACTGGAGTGAAGGCTCCTACCGCGTTTTCGGCATCGAGAAGGAACACGGCCCCCCCTCGCCCCGCGCATTTCACATCTGCATCCATCCGGAAGATCAGCAGCGCTGGCAGGACGCGCATCGCCGCGGCGTCAAGCGCGGGCGCGAGATCCGCATCGAGTATCGCTACATCAAACGCGGCAAGGACCATATCTGGATCCGGTCCGTCGCCCGGCCGGAGGCCGACGAACACGGCAACGTGGTCCGCCTCGCGGGCATCGCGCAGGACATCACCGCGATGCGCACCATGGCGCAGCAGCTTGCCGCCAGCGAGGCGAAGTTTCGCGATCTCACTCAGCTGAGTTCGGACTGGGTGTGGGAGACCGATGCCGACGACAAGGTCTCGTTCATTTCCGAGAGTGTCGTGGCCGCCCTCGGTGCCTGGGCCAAGGGCAACATCGGGCGGCATTTCTGGGAGGCGAACCTGATCGGTCTGCCCCGGGCCAACTGGGACGGATTCAAGGCCGACCTTGCCTCAGACCGGCAGTTCGAGAACTTCCAGTACAGCCTGCTCGACCCCGACGGGCACCTCTACTCCATCTCCATCTCCGGGCGCCCCAGCTTCAATTCCAGCGGCGCCATCGTCGGGTACCGCGGCGTCGGACGCAACGTGACACGCGAAACCCAGCAGCAGCTGCTGCTGCAGCTCGAGAGCGAGATGGCCACGGTGATGCGCGAGCAGAATGAACCGGAGCGCGTGATTGCCGCCATCATCATCGCCGTGTCGCGGATGATGAGCTGGTCGGGCGGCGCCCACCTGGCACAAATCCCCGGCACGACCTCCCTGACGGTGCGTGAGCGATGGGGCCTGCCCGAGATCACCCGGATGCTCGGTGAACTCCCCAAGCAGATCCCGATCGGGCCTGACTCGGTCGAAGCGAAAGCCTGGAAAGGCCAGGCGATCTGGATGCGCGACGTGACACTGCACGCCACGTTTGCCGAGCGCTACCAGTCGCAGGCTACCGGCATGCAAGCGGCTTTCCTCGCGCCGATTTCGGATGAACAGAAGAACGTGCTGTCGGCGCTGCTGTTCTTTTCGCCGGTGGGCTTTCGTGCAGACGGGTTCCTGTCCCAGGTGGCGGATATCCTCTCGCGGACCCTGTCGCTGTACCTGCAGCGCAAGGCCGCTGAAAAGCGCCTGGTCCACGCATCCCTTCACGACCCGCTGACCGGCCTGCCCAACCGGGTCTACCTGACCGAACAATTGCAGCAGCGACTCGCGGCGAAAGAACCGGCCAGCGTGCTGTATGTCGACCTGGACCGGTACAAGGTCATCAACGACACCCTTGGCCACCAGGTCGGCGACCAGGTCCTCATCGAAGTGGCCCGGCGCTTCAAGGAAGCGATCGGTCCGAACGACGTCGCCGGGCGGATCGGCGGCGACGAGTTCATCCTGCTGCTCGACCACGAAGACAACCGCGAACGGGTGGACCCGCTGGCCCGCAGGGTACTGGCCGCGATCGAGCGACCTTTCATCCTCCAGAACCGGGCCCATTTCCTTTCCGCGAGCATCGGCGTCGCGCTTTCGCCCGAGAACGGCACCGACGCGACCTTGCTGATCAAGTGCGCCGACAGTGCCATGTACCAGGTCAAATCCGAGGGGCGCAACGACGTGCGGTTCTACGCGCGCGATCTGACGGACGACCGCGACGACCAGCTGCAACTGGCCAGCGAGTTGCCGCTGGCCTTGCAGCGCGGCGAAGTCGATCTTTACTACCAGCCGGTGCTGGCGGTCAGTGATAAACGCATCGTCGGCATGGAGGGCCTCATCCGCTGGCGGCATCCGAAACGCGGTTTCCTGCTCCCGGAGTCGTTCCTGCCGACCGCGGAGCAGAACAACCTGATGCGCGAGGTCGGCTTGTGGGCTATCAGGCGTGCCCTGGACGACCGGATTGAACTGGGGATCGACGACAAGGACGAAATGTCGGTGTCGGTGAACGTCTCGCCCCGCCAGCTGGGAGAGGACGGTTTCCTCGCCCAGTTGACCAGCCTGCTGGCAGAACGCAACTTCCCGCCGCGGCTGCTGCGTCTCGAATTGACCGAGAACGCGCTGATCGACAACTCCAACAAGACCGTCGCGCTGCTCGGCGATCTTCGGCGAATGGGGATCACGGTCATCATCGACAACTTCGGCACCGGCTATGCGTCGTTGTCATACCTGCGCAACCTGCCGGTTGGCGGGCTGAAGATCGATCACACCTTCGTGCGCGATCTCCAGGCGGATCGCGGCAACGCGGCCATCGTGCAGGCGATCATGACACTGGCGGGAAAGCTCGGCCTGCAGGTGGTGGCCGAAGGCGTGGAAACCGGCGCGGAGATGCGCGCGCTGCGCTCATTCGATTGCGACCTCATCCAGGGCTCGTTCATCTGCGAACCGCTGCCGCTGGCGCAACTCAAGGACTTTCTGCTGACGGTTCCGAAGCTGCGGCAGATGCACCAGGTGCGCGACGTCCGGACCGCGGGTGGAGCATCGACGCCGCAGGATGCCTAGACCACGAGCCGATCGAGCGCCGGCGCAAGCTCTTCCCGGTCGACATCGGCCAGGGGCTGCAGGTGACCCTCATGCAGGGGCCATGCCCGGGCGCCGAGCTTGTGGAACGAGGCAATGACGTCCCCTGCTTCCCGGGGCGAGTCGAAGCCCCGACTCTGCAGCAGCACCCGCCCCTGCGCGCCGACGAGCTTGAAATAGAATTTTCCGTCGCGCTCGCGAAACTGCTTGAACACCGGCGGCCTGAGTTCCTCACGCACGGCGTCGTCGGACGCGACTTCCGCCGGCCTCTTGCCGCCGATGCCGCCGATGCCGCCCAAGCCGCGAAGTCCCACGGCCTGGCGAAGCGAAACCATCAGCGGCGCGGCCAGTTGCCGCGCCTTGCGGGCTCCAACGCGCAGCGCTTCCTCGATGCGGACCGGATCGCCGATCAAGGCCTCGTAGCGCGTTCGCATAGGCGCGAGCTCGTGATCGAGACGTTCGAACAGCCGGCTCTTCGCATCTGCCCAGCTGATGCCCTCGGCGAACGCCTGACGAAATGCAGCGGTTTCAGACGGTGTCGCGAAAGCCTGGTAGATCTGGAATAGCGCCGATCCCTCGGTGGACTTGGCTTCTCCCGGCGCGCGCGAGTCGGTGACGATAGCGGCGATCTGCTTCTGCAGCTGCCGGCGCGCGCCGAAGAGCGGGATCGTGTTGTCGTAGCTCTTGCTCATCTTGCGCCCATCGAGTCCGGGCAGCGTTGCAACGTCGTCGTCAATCACAGCTTCCGGCAGGACAAAATGCTCTCCGTACTGATGGTTGAAGCGCTGGGCGATATCGCGCGTGATCTCGAGGTGCTGGACCTGATCGCGCCCGACCGGCACGCGATGGGCGTTGAACATCAGGATGTCCGCCGCCATCAGCACCGGATACATGAACAGGCCGGCCGTCACGTCCGCGTCCTGATCCAGGCCCGCCTGCTCGTTCCTGTCGATCGCGGCTTTGTACGCATGAGCGCGGTTGAGCATCCCCTTGCCGGTGACGCAGGTCAGCAGCCAGGTGAGCTCCGGGATCTCGACGATGTCGGATTGCCGATAGAACACCACCCGCTCGGGATCCAGGCCTGCTGCCAGCCAGCTGGCGGCGATCTCCAGGGT
>JBBRJB010000386.1:0-3789 GCA_038220085.1 Burkholderiales bacterium | reverse complement strand
ATCCCGCAGCCGCCGGCACAGGGCCAGGGTCAACGCCGTCTTGCCCGATCCGACCGGCCCGCCGATGCCGACCCGAAGCGGGCCGTGCCGGCTGGCGGATGGCAAGGGGCTGGAGCGCTGCTGCAGACCGTGGGGAGCGCCCGGGTCATCGGTGGCTGGCTGCGAGGTGGTCGAAGGGGTCATTCGGTCGATCCTGTCGGTCGTGCTTCGGTGTAGCGGCGGGCGATCAGCCCGGGAAACCGGCCAGTGCGGGTCGGTTCATGAACGGAACAGTCGCGAATACTGGGATTCGTGCGCCATCGATGCGATCGCCAATCCGGGTGCGGCGTTGGACCAGGCCTCCTGCGGCAGGCGCAGCGAAGATTCCACGACCGCGCCGATTTGCGGGCCTAGCCGGTACAGCAGACGCTGGGCCTGTATCTGACCTATCGGCACGGTCTTGATGAGCACGGTCACCTGGTTTTCAACGAAGCCCCAGAGAAAGCCGGTGACCGCATCGCGGCCGCCCAGTCCCAGGCGCCAGGCGGCGATCGCCCACGCGACGACCGCGGCCAGCGGGCGGTTGGGATCGAGCAGGGATTGCAACCAGCCCGTCCCTTCTGCCCCACCTGCCCCACCTGCCCCGCCCGCCCCACCTGCCTCGCCGGCCACCTCGGCAATCCACTGCGCGAGCGAATAGCCCATCTGTTCGCTCTCGAGCCGCAGTTCGGCGGTCTCGCGCGCCGCCAGCGCCAGCCGATTCAGCCCCGCCAGGCGCGCGTGATCTGCGGCTTCGCAGGCCGAGACCGCCGCGGCCAGCAGGGGGGCATCGAAGCGGCCCAGGACCAGGCACAGCGCATCGTCGATCCAGGCAAAGGCAGTCCGGTCGTCGTTGACCGCGCCGCTGTCGACCGCCCATTCGAGGCCGCTCGAATAACTGTAGCCGCCGATCGGCAGCGCCGGCGACGCCAGCTGCAGCATCCGGATACGGCCGAGCAGACCGCCGTCCGGCTCCGCCGCGACGCTCACGTGGGCGAGGCCGGATCGGACATGGTGTGGATGCGCCCGCCATGGCCCTCGTCGTCGTGATGATGGTGGACGTGGCTGTGTCCGTAGGCGCCCGCCTCCGGCTGAAAGCGGCTGGTCACCGGCGCCGTGCCGCCGCCGAGGCCCCGCACCATCGCCGCCAGGACGTGGTCCGGGAGAATGCGAAGCCACCCCTCGCCGATCTGGATCGGCACGTGGCGATTGCCGATGTGATAGGCGATCCGCGCCAGCGCCGCGCCGCTGGACGCGCTCACCTCGAGCAGCGACTCCTGGGCCGCCTCGACGGCAACGACTCCGCCGTCCGGCAGCATCAGCTTGCTCCCGTGCTGAAGCATGGTGCCCACCGGCAGGTCGATGCCGATCTCGCGCCCCGAGAGCAACGTGACCCGCAGGCGGGACCGTTCGCGGGCCTCGAAGGGCAGTTCGACCACGTCGGTGACGACCGCGTCGTCGCCCGCCAGTTCAGTGCTCCTGATCATTTCAGTGCTCCTGATCATTTCAGAACAGGAAGTAGCGCTGGGCCATCGGCAGGCTGGCCGCCGGCTCGCAGGTCAGCAGCTGCCCATCGGCACGCACCTGGTAAGTCTGGGGATCGACCGCCATTACCGGCGTGCAGTCGTTCCGGATCATGCTCTTCTTGCTGAGCTTGCGGATGCCCGACACGGCCGCGAGCTGGCGCGACAGACCGAACCGGCGCTTGATGCCGGCCTTGATCGACACCTTCGAGACGAAGGTCAGGCAGGCATTGTTCATGGCGCCGCCGAACGAGCCGAACATCGGGCGGTAATGCACCGGTTGCGGCGTCGGAATCGAGGCGTTGGGATCGCCCATCAACGCCTGTGCGATGCTGCCACCCTTGAGGATCAGCGACGGCTTCACGCCGAAGAATGCCGGCCGCCAGAGCACCAGGTCCGCCCACTTGCCGGGTTCGATGGAGCCGATATGATCGGCGATGCCGTGCGTGATGGCCGGATTGATCGTGTACTTTGCGATATAGCGCAGGATCCGGAAGTTGTCGTTGCGCTCGGTGTCCGGCGCGAGGGCGCCGCGCTGCTGCTTCATCTTGTGCGCGGTCTGCCAGGTCCTGACGATCACTTCGCCGGGACGCCCCATCGCCTGGCTGTCCGAGGACATCATCGATATCGCGCCGAGATCGTGCAGGATGTCCTCAGCGGCGATCGTCTCGCGGCGGATGCGACTCTCCGCGAAGGCCAGGTCCTCTGCGATCGAGGCGTCCAGATGGTGGCACACCATCAGCATGTCCAGGTGTTCGTCCAGGGTGTTGACGGTGTACGGCCGGGTCGGATTGGTGGAGGACGGCAGCACGTGGTCCAGGCCCACCACCTTGATGATGTCGGGTGCGTGGCCGCCACCCGCCCCTTCGGTGTGATAGGTGTGGATCACCCGGCCGGCAATCGCGGCAATCGTGCTCTCCACGAAACCGGACTCGTTGAGCGTGTCCGAGTGGATCGCCACCTGCACGTCGTACTTGTCGGCGACGGTGAGGCAATTGTCGATCGCGGCCGGCGTGGTGCCCCAGTCCTCGTGCAGCTTGAGCCCGATCGCGCCCGCCTGGATCTGCTCGACCAGCGGGCCCGGCATCGAGACGTTACCCTTGCCGAGGAAGCCGAGGTTGACCGGAAACGATTCCGCCGCGCACAGCATCTGCTCCAGATGCCACGGACCCGGGGTTACGGTCGTCGCATTGGTGCCGGTGGCCGGCCCGGTGCCGCCGCCCAGCATCGTGGTGATGCCGGACGATATTGCCTCCTCGATCTGTTGCGGGCAAATGAAGTGGATATGGGAATCGACCCCGCCGGCGGTCACGATCATGCCTTCGCCGGCGATGATCTCGGTGGCGCCGCCGATCGGGATCGTCACGCCCGGCTGGATATCCGGATTTCCGGCCTTGCCGATGCGCCAGATCCGGCCGGACTTCAATCCGATGTCGGCCTTGACGATGCCGGTGACCGCGTCGATGATCAGCGCGTTGGTGATGACCGTGTCCGCGACGGCCTTCGCCATCGCCTGGCCCTGGCCCATGCCGTCGCGAATCACCTTGCCACCGCCGAACTTGACCTCTTCACCATAGACAGTGTGATCGGCTTGCACTTCGGCAATCAGGTCGGTGTCGGCCAGCCGGATCCGGTCGCCGACGGTGGGACCGAACATTTCGGCATAGGACTTGCGGGAGATGCTCGCCACCATTGCTCCTTGCGCACTCTAACTGCCGGAACGGCGCGCGGGCATGGCCGCCCGCCTCGCTGAAGCCGGTTTCGGTGCCGGCGCCGATGCCGCCAGCGCACCCATGACCTGCTGCCGGAACCCGAAGACTCGCCGCTTGCCGCCCAGCGCCACCAGTTCCACCGTGCGCCCCTGCCCCGGTTCGAAACGCACCGCCGTGCCGGCCGCGATGTTGAGCCGGCAGCCGTAGGCGGCCTGGCGATCGAACGACAGCGCCGGATTGGTTTCGAAGAAGTGGTAATGGGATCCCACCTGGATCGGGCGGTCGCCGGTGTTCGCGACCTTGATGGTCACGGTCTTGCGGCCCTCGTTCAGTTGGATCTCGCCGTCGGCCACCAGGACTTCACCGGGGATCATCGCTGCTTCCTCATCGCTGCGTCCTCACTGGTGGTCGAATGCGCGGGCGCCGCTCAATCGGTCGAGTGCAAGACGGCTTCGTCGCCATGGTGATCCGCGGCCGCGGCCGTGCTCACGGTGCGACCGCCCCCGCCGATAATTCCGCCAGCGCCTTGCCGACCG
>JBBRJB010000385.1:0-3801 GCA_038220085.1 Burkholderiales bacterium | reverse complement strand
GCGTTCGGCTGCCCGTTCGAGGGCGAGGTGCCGGTCAACTCGGTGCTGCGGATCGCGCGCGCCTATGCCGATCTCGGCATCGATCACGTCAGCCTGGGCGACACCACCGGCATGGCGACCCCGACCAACATCCGGCGGGTGGTGCGCGCGCTCAAGGCCGAGTTCCCGGCAATGGACATCACCTTGCATCTGCACAACACCCGCGGCATCGGCCTGGCAAACGTGCTGGTCGGACTCGAGGAAGGCATCCGTCGCTTCGATTCATCGGTGGCAGGACTGGGTGGCTGCCCGTTCGCGGCGGGTGCCACCGGCAACATCTGCACTGAAGACCTGATCTACCTGCTGCACGAAAGTGGCTATGAGACCGGGATCGACCTGCAAAAGGCGATTGCGGTCGCGCTCAAGATGGAGCAGACCCTGGGCCGGCAGCTGTCGGGCCAGGTGATGCGCGCCGGTCCGCGCCTGACCTTGCACGAGGCAGACGCCGTCCAGACCGCGGCCGGTTGAGTCGATGCCCCCCGCGACTGCGGCGGTCCTGCCGCTCTCTGGCATCAGGGTCGTCGACCTCACCCGCATTCTGTCCGGTCCATTCTGCACCATGCTGCTCGGCGACATGGGCGCCGATGTCATCAAGATCGAAGGCCCGGGGGACGGCGACGCGATCCGCCACATCGGCGCGGGGCATGGCGACCTCAGCTGGTACTTCGCGTCCTACAACCGCAACAAGCGCTCGATGACGCTTGACCTCAAGTCGGCTGCCGGCAAGCAGACCCTGTCGCGGCTGCTCGCCGGCGCCGACGTGCTGGTGGAGAATTACCGTCCCGGTGTGCTGGATTCCATGGGATTCGACGAGGCGAGCCTGGGTCGGATCAATCCGCGCCTGGTGGTTGCGAGCATCAACGGCTACGGCGCGACCGGCCCGTATGCCGATCGACCCGCATTCGATTTCGTGATCCAGGCGATGAGCGGGTTCATGAGCGTCAATGGGCATGCCGACGCCGGGCCGGTGCGCTGCGCGCCGCCGATCACCGACCTGATCGCCGGCCTCTACGCCGCGTTCGGCGTGGTCAATGCGCTGCGCGCCCGCGATCTCACCGGCTCCGGCCAGCGTGTCGAAGCCGCGATGATGAGCACGATGATGAGCATGTTCTCGTTCCTTGCGTCGGACTACCTCGCCACCGGCAAGCTGCCGACCAAGACCGGCAATGACCATCCGATCGCCTCGCCCTACGGGCTGTTCACCGCAAGCGACGGTGACATCGCGGTGTCGCCGAGCACTGAAGCGATCCTCACGCGATTTCTGACCACCCTCGGCATCGCGGAAGTACTGGCGCTGCCGGATTACCGGACCAACGACTTGCGTCTTCGCAATCGCGCCGAACTCAACCGCCTGATCAACGAGCGGATGCGCGGCGACACCCAGGCCAACTGGATCAGCCGCCTGAACGCGGCGGGGGTGCCCTCCGGGAAGGTGCAGGACATCGGCCAGGCGCTGGCCGATCCTCAGATGGTGCACCAGGAGATGGTCATCGAAGTCGATCATCCCGGGCATGGGCCGGTCAGGATGCTCGGTTTTCCGGTCCGGCTGTCGAAGACGCCGTGCGCGGTGCGCTATCCGGCCCCCGATCACGGCGCCCACACCGCAGAGATCCTCGCCGAACTCGACGCCGGTTCAGAGCGTGAAGCGCATGTCGGCGAGCAGAGCGCCGGGTGATCTGACCGATCCCAGGCGCCGCCGGTCGTAGGTATCGCTGCTGGGCAGCAGTTCCGTTTCCCGTGTCAAACCCAGCAGCGCATCGCCGAACAGGCGCAGGAACGAGTCGTCGAAGCGCATGACGGAGATCGGTGCGACCAGTTCTCCGTCCTCGACCCAGAACGATGCGAACCGGGTCATTCCCGTCATCCGGCAGCGCCGGCGGTCCGAGTAGTTCAGGTACCAGAGGTTGCCGATCCACAGGCCGGAGCCGAGCGCCGCGGGTGCGTTGCGGGCCGCGAGCGCGCCGCCGGCCATTGCCAGCGACGCGGGGAACTCGCCTTCGTCGGCGTTCGCGACCAGGCCGAACTCGGCAGCCGATCGCGGCGATACCAGCGTCTGCGCGTTCCTGCCTGCCACCACCAGCGGGACGGTGTCCGGTCGTACGTGACCGCTCGCCGTGAACGCCGGAGCGATGCCGCCATTCGTCGCCTCGGCCAGCATGACCTGCGACGACAGCGCGCTCTCGCCGTTGCCGAGCGCGGCGAGAGAACTGGTGCCGGTGCGGCGTTCCTTGATGCCGAAGCCGCCCCAGGCCAGCGTCGACAGGATCTCCCCGACTGCCGTCGGCTCCAGCCAGGTGCGGTAGGCGCCCGGCGCCACGGTCCGCGCCGGCCGCTCCAGCAGGGCAAGCCGGCGCTTCGCCTGCGTCATGCGCCGGCCGAATTCCTCGGCATCCCACGCGGTTGCGGCATAGCTCGACTTCACCGCGCGGTCACGGACTGCGGGATCACCCTGACAGTAAAGGCTCCAGTCGAAGTGAAAACTGCGCACGCGGTGCCAGTTGCGCTGGCCGCGGCTGTCGGCGAAGGCAACGACCACCGGGCCGGCGGCGTAGAAACCCACCAGGTCCAGTCCGGCCGCGTGCGCCAGCACCTGTCCGGCGATGTCTTCGGCCGGCGGCAGGACTGCTTGTCTTTCGCCGTCATTGCCGTCTTCCACCGCGTCGTCGCGACAGGTGTCGACCCGGTCCTGCGGCATCTGCAGGTGCGGGTCCGGCGGGACCATCGGCAGGTCGGCCGACAATGCCGCGCGCAATTCCAGCAGCACGGCAACGTCTTCGTGCGCGTTGCCGCTGAGGCTGACCCTGCACGCCGCGCGCCGCTGGCCGGCGACCAGGGTCACGGTTGCCTGGTACTGCTCCACCCGGGTCATCTGCCGGACTGCGCCGTGATTGAAACGCACGAAGTCGGAGTGCTCTGCGGCGACGTGCAGCATGAACCGTTCGACCTCGCTTCCTGCGCCGGGCAGGGGCCGGCAGACCGCCTGCGCAAGGCGCTCGAACCAGGTCTTCATTCGCCCGCGCCGAAGACGGCGACCTTGTCGAACTTGCATGCCGGCGAGGCATGGCCTACGCGCACCACCTGCATCGGCTCGCCTTTCCCGCAGTACGGCGTGCCCAGCACCTCCAGGGTGGATGGGTCGCCGACCATCGACAGACTTCGCCAGAAGGTGGCAGAGATGCCCCGATAGTTCGGGTTGCGCACCACCGCGCCCAGCTTGCCGTGGCGGATCAGACGCCCGTACTCGCATCCGAACTGGAACTTGTTGCGGGAGTCGTCGATGCTCCAGGAGCAGTTGGTCCGCATCAGCACGCCGTCCTCGATCGATTCGATCATCTGCGCCAGGGAGGCGTCACCCGGTTCGATATCGAGGTTGCTCATGCGGTCGATCGGCGCGCGGTTCCAGCCGCTGGCGCGAGCGGTGGCAATCGCCTCCATATCGCGGGTCAGGTCCGGATGCAGGGCCTGCGCGCGGGCGACCGAAACACTGCCGCCCAGCGGATGTTTCAGGATGCCGGCCTCGATCAGCATCCGCTTGCGGCTGGTCGCGCCCTCGTCGTCGAACCCGAAGCTGGCGAATGCCTCGGCGCGGTCGGGATCGTGGCTGACGTTCAGCTTCTCACTGCCGTAGCGGTAGTGGCCGAACATGTCCAGCGTCACGAAACTGGTCCCGGCGAAGTTGCGCTCGTCGCCCAGGATACGATCGAGTTCCAGCGGGTGGCCGATGCTTTCATGGATCTGCAGCATCATCTGGTCGGGCATCAG
>JBBRJB010000384.1:0-3823 GCA_038220085.1 Burkholderiales bacterium | reverse complement strand
CAGGCCGAGGCACTGGGCGATCGCCAGCGGATCACCGACGATGCGGAAATCCGGTTGGCTGCGCATCAGCGCGCCCACCGATTGGAATCCCGCCGGTGGTATCGCGCCCAGGCACGTCTGCCAGACCGACAGCGGCCCCTGGACGCCGACTTCGGGTACGCCGACCGCGGGCATCCCGACATCGGAATCCTTCGGCGCCAGGTGCAACCGGCCGCCGCCGATATCGAGCCAGACGGTGAGCGGCAGACGGCTGATCACCCGCGCAGCGTCTGGGGCGGCCGCGGCGGTTCTCAGCGCCTGCGCTATCGCTGCCGGGTCGACGGAATCAGTCATCGGATCGGGGGCCCGCCGCGGGCGGATCGTCGGCCAGTGTGTCCGAGGCAGGTGTGTCCGAGGCCGGTTTGTCCGAGGCTGGCAGTAGCGGCAAGGCGGCCGCGCAGGCGTTCGCCACGTGAAGGCGGCTCGCGCGTTCCGCAAGCTCGGGGTCGCCCGAGCGGATCGCATCGACGATTTTCCCGATCTCGCCGATGCTGTCGGCCAGCCGGTCGGGTCGCGAGAACGAGGTCCGGCGCAGGACGCTGATCCGCGCCAGGAGGTTTTCCATCATCTGCCCGAGGGTTGCGTTGCCGGCGCCGTCGAACAAGGCGCGATAGAACTCGGTTTTCACGGGAATCAGCGTGGCCCGATCGGCGACACCGCGCTGAATGTCGCGCAGGCGCTCCAGCGCCGCCAGCATCCGCTCGAGGGCCTGCGGATCAGGCTGCAGCGCCAGCGACCGGGCCGCCAGCCCTTCGAGTGCGCCCCTGATCGCATAGATCTCCCGAGCCTGCGCAGTGGTGATGCTGGCCACGACGGGGCCGCGGTGCGGCACCAGGTCGACCAAGCCTTCGGAGCGCAGGCTGCGCAGGGCTTCGCGCAGGGAGCCCCGGCTGACCTGCAGAGCCTCGCAGAGCTGGCGTTCGACCAGGCGTTCGCCGGCCCCAAAACGACCTTCTACGATCGCGTGGCGCAGGGCCGCCTCGGCCCGCGCCGTGATCGTGTCGCGATTGACCGCCGAAACCTTGACATCCATACCTGCATGTTCCAGACTGTCTGACAATCTGTCAATCAGAATGTCAACAGAGCGTCATAGCCAAAGGAGAAAAGCATGGAGACCAACATCAAGGCCCTGCCCCCGCATCAGCCTGCCGGCGACATCGTCACCGGGGTCGACGGTGCGCGCCGCAGCCTGCTCGGCGGCCTGGTTGCCGCCGGGACGGTCGCGACCCTGCCGATGGCCGCCCAGGCTCAGCCCAAGGAGATCAATGTCGGCGTCATCCTGCCGCTGTCGGGTGCCAATGCGCAGTTCGGCATCAACTCCCGCAACGGCATCGAACTGGTCGCAGACGAGATCAACGCGGCCGGCGGGATCAAGTCGCTCGGCGGCGCCAGGATCAAACTCATCGTGGCCGACGGCACGTCGACGCCCACCACCGCCGCCAGCGTCGCGCAGCGCCTGATCTCGCAGAACGAGGTGGTGGCGATCCTCGGGGCCTTCGCATCGAGCCTGACCATCGCGATCTCCGAGGTGACCGAGCGGCGGGGAATTCCGCTGCTGACGATGTCGTTCGCCGACCAGATCACCGGCCGCGGCTTCAAGAACGTCTTTCAGGTCGTGTCCAAGGCGTCGGTCATCGGCCGCGCCCAGTTCGACTATGCGGTGGCGATCGCTCAGGCGGCCGGCGAGGAAGTCAAGCGCGCGGCCATCATGTTCGAGGACACCGCCTACGGCACGTCGCAGGCGACCGGGTTGCGTGCCGCCGCCAAGGACGCGAACATCGAGCTTGTGATGGATGATGCCTATCCGCTGGGCATTACCGACGTGACGCCGCTCATCACCAAGCTGCGCGCGTCCGGGGCGCAGATGGTGTTCCCGGTGTCCTATCTCAACGACAGTCTGCTCATCATCCGCACGATGGCCCAGCAGCAGGTCGACCTGCCGGCGATCGGCGGGGCCGCAGGCTATGTCATCCCGGACTTCGTCAAGGGGCTGGGTGATCTCTCCGAAGGCGTGCTGTCGATCTCGCCGGCCAACTACGATTCCACACCCGCCCTGACCGAGCGCTTTCGCAAACGCTTCGGCTACTTCATGGTGCACGAGGCACTGGAGCATGCCACCTGTCTGGGGGTGCTCGCCGAGGCGCTGGAACAGGCGGGCAAGGTCGATACCGCCGCGATCCGGGAGGCGCTGCAGAAGGGCACGTTCACCCAGGGCTGGTCGGCAGCGATGTCGCCCGCCGGCGTGAAGTTCGACGCGACCGGGCTCAACACCATGGCTTCGCCGGTGATGGTGCAGTGGCAGAAGGGCGAACTGGCGACGGTATGGCCGAAGAAGCTGGCCAAGGCGCCCGCCCGCTGGAAAGGAAAGAGCGTCTGACTTTCCTGCCCCAATGGACTTTCTCCAGGCAGTAGTCAACGGCCTCCTCATCGGTGGGGTCTACGCCGTCATCTCGATCGGTCTGACGCTGGTCTTCGGCGTCATGTCGATCATCAACTTCGCGCAGGCGGAGTTCCTGATGATCGGGATGTACGTCGGCTACTACTGCTGGGAGTACCTGGGGCTGGATCCGATCCCCGGGGCTCTGGTCGCCTTCGGCGTCGTCTTCGTGATCGGCGTGCTCATCCAGCGGTTTCTGATAGAGCGCGTCATCAATGCGCCCGATGTCGCGCAGATATTCCTGACGGTCGGACTGCTGATCGTTCTGGAGAACCTTGCGCTCGTGCTCTTCGGCTCGGGGTTCAAGTCGGTCCGCACCAGCTACCAGACTTCCGCGGTCAATATCGGCGGGCTGATCGTCAGCCTGCCGTACCTGTTCGCCTTCGGTATCTCGGTGGTGGTCGGCATCGGGCTGTGGGCCTTCATGCGCTTCACCTGGATCGGCCAGGCAATGCGGGCAACCGCCCAGAACGGGATCGCCGCGCTCAGCCTGGGCATCGACGTCAAGCGGGTGCGGCAGTTCGCGTTCGGCCTGGGGGTGGGGCTGACCGCACTGGGCGGCAGTGTGATCCTGCCGTACTACACCGCTTCGCCCACCGCCGGCGGCCAGTTCGCCGTGCTGATGTTCACGGTGGTCGTCCTGGGTGGGCTCGGCAGCGTGCTCGGCGCGGTATTCGGCGGGCTGGCCGTAGGCGTGATCCAGTCGGTGTCGACCCTGGTCATGCCGATTCAACTGCAGAATCTCGCACTGTTCGTCGTGTTCATCGCGATGCTGGCAGTTCGTCCCCAGGGCTTACTGGCCACCAGATGATCCGCAAGTCGCTCCTGTTCCTGCTCGTGCTCGGCGTCCTCGGCCTTCCCTGGCTGCTGCCTGCCCAGGGGTATGTCCTGCGCGTCCTCTGCCTGGTGCTGCTCTTCGCCGCCATGTCGCAGGCCTGGAACATCGCAGCCGGTCTTTCGGGGCAGATTTCACTGGGTCACGCGGGATTCTTCGGCGCCGGCGCATACACCTCGACCTTGCTGCTGATCAACTTCTCGATCTCGCCCTGGATCGGCCTGGTGTTTGCCGGCGTCGTGGGCGCGATGCTCGCGGCCCTCATCAGCCTGCCCACGATGAAGTTGAAGGGCCACTACTTCGCGCTCGCTACGCTGGCCTTCGGCGAGGCCATGCGGGTGATCGCGAACAGCTGGTCCGGCCTGACCGGCGGGCCGGTCGGCGTCTCGGTACCGTTCGCGGAGCCGAGTTTCGTCCTGATGCAGTTCCAATCCCTGCGGCCGTATTTTTACCTCATGCTCGCGGCGCTGGTGGTGAGTTGCCTCGTGTTCCGGAAGATCCGTGGCAGCGCG
>JBBRJB010000383.1:0-3827 GCA_038220085.1 Burkholderiales bacterium | reverse complement strand
CGCCGTCATCACCCGGTACCTCCGAGATCGTGACCGTCTTCGCGGCGATGTCGAGCCCCTGCATGGCGCCGAACACGAACTCGAAGCGGTTGTCGTGGGCGAGCATCAGGTAGGACAGGCCCTCCTGGTGCATGTCCAGCGTACCGGCGGCGACTTCGTGCAGCGACGGCTTCCAGATGTGAAAGAGACGCCGATCCACCAGTGTCACCCGCTCAGGCCCCAGCTTTCGCCCGAGCTTGCAGGCCAGCTCCAGGCCGCCAGCCCCCCCACCTACGATCACGACCCTCCCAGGCACTGCGAATCCTCCCCCGCCTTGCCGGCATCAGCCCGGCGCCGGTGCATCCTTGCCAATTTCCCCGACCATCGTCTGCGGACCGCCCGGGTTCTCGCGCAGGCGACTGCGCCGGAGCTGACCGGCCTGCTCCAGGATGGGATAGGCGGTCGAACAGAAGAACGAGTTGATGCGGCGCATGTCGCTGATGATGTCCAGGTGCAGCGAACTGGTTTCGATCGCCCGCACCGACTGCCCCGAGAGGCGGTCCAGGTGCGTCGCCGCGTAGGTGCGCTCGAGGTCCCGGAATCGTTCTTTTTCGGCCAGCAGCATCTGCGCGCTCTTCAGGTCGCCGCTGAGAAATACCGACAGGCCCAGGCGCAGGTTGGCGATCAGCCGGGCATGCAGGTCCTCGATCTCCTGCATGCCGGCCCTCGAGAAAGTCAGCCGGTGGGCGATCTTCCTGTCGCGAAGGTCGCGGATGATTCCCTCCAGGATGTCGCCGACGTGCTCGAGGTTGATCGTCAGCTGCATGATCTCGGACCAGCGGGCGCCCTCCTTCCCGTCAAGGGCCTCGCGGCTGATCTGCGTCAGGTAGAGCTTGACCGCCGTGTAGAGCCGGTCGATGTCGTCGTCCAGCCTGACGATGCCGGCGACCAGCGCCGCATCGTTGGTGCGGATCACCCGCAGCGTCCCGTGCAGCATCTGCTCGACCGTATCGCCGATGCGAAGCGCCTCCCGGGCCGCGTTGGCAAGCGCGAGCACCGGCGTCTTGAGCGCGCCGCTGTCCAGGTGCCGGGGCTCCAACTGCAGGTCAGGTTCATCCGGTATCGGTACCCAGCGGGACACCAGGCGACCGATCGGATCGGTCAAGCCGATGAACGCAAGCGCCAGGGTAAGGTTGAACAGCACGTGGAACTCCAGCACCTGGCGCTGCTCCACCGGGTCGAAACGGGCGATCAGGTCGGCGGCATACGGCAGGAGCACTGCGAACACGACGCAACCCGTCAGCTTGAACAGCAGGTTGCCGAAAGCCACGTGCCGGCCGGCGCCTACGGTCCGCAGGTTGATGAACAGAGCGAGCAAGCCGCTGCCGAGGTTGGCACCCAGCACCAGGCTCATGGCCACCGGCACGGAAATCACGCTGGAGGCCACGAAGGCCGCCGCCAGCAGGACGACCGAGAGGCTCGACCAGGAGATGATGGTCAGCAGCGCGCCGATCAGCATGTCCAGCATGATGTCGCCGGACAATGTGGCGAAGATCACTTTCACGCCCTGCGCCTGCGTGATCGGTTGCGTCGCCAGCATCACCAACTGCAGGGCCAGGATGATGAGGCCCAGGCCCAATGCGACCCGCCCGAGTTGACCCGCGCGCGAGCTCTTGCGCGGCAGAAAGACGACGACCCCGACAATGATGAGCAGGGGCGACAGCCAGCGCAGGTCCAGCGAGAAGACCATCGCCATCAGCGCAGTGCCGACGTCCGCACCGAGCATCATCACCAGCGCCGGCCCCAGCGGGATCAGACCCTGGCTCACGAACGAACTCGCGATCAGCGCGGTCGCGCTCGACGACTGCACCAGCGCTGTCGCGCCGAGTCCCGAGAAGAAGGCCGTGGCCCGATTGCGCACGCTTTTCGCCAGGACGTGGCGCAGGTCGGCGCCGTAGACGCGAAGGATCCCGGTGCGCACGATGTGCGTACCCCATACAAGCAAGGCCACGCTGGATAGAAGATTGAGAAGTGTCTGCACTGATTCCTACGCCTGCTGTCGATGCAGCCGGGTCCGGCCACTCAAGGGACGTGAAGTCTTCGGCCACGGCCTCCGATTGTCGCCCCGACCGCCTCGATGCAGTTGGCTCCTGTCCTTTATACCAGTGAACGGTGTACCGGCGCCACAGACCGCCGGTCCCTGTTCTGCGACTCACTGAACCTTGAGGAAGAGGAACTGATTCGAACCGCGCTAATATCCGGCCATGATTGACATCGGATCGCTCAAGTGCGGCAGTTGGAGTCTGTCGGAGTATGGAAATGGGTAAAGGCCGCTCGCGTGCACAGCGCATCCTGAGTTCCCCGCGCCATCTTGTCCGATCCATCCGGCAGCGAAGCTGACTCCCGCCAGGCATTCCGGCAGGCGGTGCGCGAATCCATCGGCGTGCCGTCGATGGTTCTGGCCGCGGGCTATTTCGGCTTCGGCGCGCTGGCGAGCGGCAACGATTTCCCGCTGTGGGCAGCGCTCCTGTCCACCGCCAGCATCTTCGCACTCCCGGGACAGCTGGCGTTGCTGGAAATGTCGCTGAGCGGCACCTTCGCCAGTGTCATCGTACTGACCGTCAGCCTGACGGCGGCGCGCTTCCTGCCGATGTCGGTGACCCTGATACCGGTGCTGCGGACCCCGGGGCGGCCGGCGTGGCATCTTTACTTCGCCGCGCAGCTCCTGGCAATGACCGGATGGGCCGCGAGCATGCGACGCGTTCCTGAGCTGCCGCAGTCCCAGCGCCTGCCCTGGTTCGTCGGCTTTGCCTTGACCAACTGGGTGGTCTGCTTGGCGGCGACCGTCGCCGGCTTCGGCCTCGCGGACTCCCTGCCCGTCCTGGTCCGCCCGGCCCTGGTCTTCATCGGGCCGCTCTACTTCCTGCTGCTCCTGACCGGCGAAACGCGCACCCGCCAGGGCGTGACGGCTCTGGCGTGCGGCGCGATCGTCGGTCCCCTGGTCCACCTGGCTTCGCCGCAATGGAGCGTCGTGCTGGGCGGACTTATCGGCGGCACTCTTGCCTGGACGCTGGTCGGGACCAGCCGCAAGCCCTGATCCGGCGAATCGTCCTATGACCGACCTCCACCTGGCGCTCCTGATACTGGCCTGCGGCCTGTCGACCTACCTCTGGCGCGGCATCGGCGTGCTGCTCTCGGGCAAGGTCTCCGCCAGCGGCGGATTCTTCACTTGGGCGGGCTGTGTCGCCTACGCGATGATCGCGGGCCTGACCGTGCGAATCCTCGTGCTGCCGACCGGGACGCTGGCCGACACCCCGCTGGCTGCGCGAATGATCGCGTGCACGATCGCACTGGCCACCTACTTCCTGTGCCGACGCAACCTCTTCGTCGGCATAGCCGCCGGCTTCATTGCGCTCACCGGCCTGCTTGCCTTCCTCTGACGGTCGCCGTCAGGGGACGGTAGGGCCGCGACGCCCCAAACTAGCGGCGCCAGAAAACCCAGCAGCAGCCGCGGATCCGGCTCCGCCGGTCCGCCAGCGGCGCCCCCCGGGGGGGAGGCGCCGAAGGCGCTTCGGGGGGCCTCAATAAGTCTCGAGATGCAGCCGCCCTTCCCGCTTGAACGCCGGCCCCAGGGTTTCCCACGACAGGCCCGCGTCGCGGATGATGTCCCGCAGCGCGAGCACCACCCCTTCTTCCATGCTCTTCAGGCCGCAGACGTACACATGCGTATTCGGATCCTTCAACAGAGGGGCGAGATCGGCCGCTCGCTCGCGCATCAGGTCCTGGACATAGCGCTTGGGGCTGCCGGGAAGGCGTGAAAAGGCCAGGTTGATGTCGATGAAATCCTT
>JBBRJB010000382.1:0-3839 GCA_038220085.1 Burkholderiales bacterium | reverse complement strand
CCACGCCGCCAACCCGCTGTTGGCGGCGCGGTTGCGCGGCAGGGACCTGCCGCAGCTCAAGACAATCAGCTCCTCGCTTCTAAGCGCCCGTACCGGGGGGCCGCGGCATGTCGACGATGGCGCAATGTCGACGACGGCGACAATGTATGCGGGCATGAGTTTCCGTGCGGAGGAATGGGCGGCAGTGATGGACGACATCGCGGCGGCCATGGCCGAGCACGAAGTGGGCGCCGTCGAAGTTCGCGAGGTCGCTGATCTCCTGCAGGCCGCGGCGGGGCACGCGCCGCGCCGCTGATCCGGCCTTCCCCCGATTCCGCTCCGACCCGGCATAATCCCCCAAGGGTGGCCGCCGACACGGACGGCCCATCGATCACGAGGAACCGGGTTTGGGCTGTACTCCTGATTTTGGACGCCGATCCTTCGGCACGGCGCTGCTCGCCTGCGCCGCCGCGCCCGGCCGGGTGATTGCCGCCGCTGATGCCCGCCCCGTGCTGGTGGGGATCGACGGCGAGTTCGGGCTTCAGAACAGCACCTCGGCCCAGGCAATCGAACTGGGCGTGCGGATTGCCGTCGACCAGATCAACAGTGCCGGTGGCGTCCTGGGCGGTCGGCCGATCGAGATCGTCAAGCGGGACCATCGCTCCATTCCCGCGCGCGGTATCCGCAACATCGAGCAATTTGCGAGAATGGACGACTTGGTCGCCGTGTTCGGCGGCCGTTTCAGTCCGGTCGTGATCGAGCAGCTGCCGACGCTCAGGCAGGTCCACCTGCCGTTCCTGGCAGTGTGGTCCGCAGCCGACGCCATCGTTGAAAACGGCATGACGCCCAACTACGCGTTCAGACTCTCTCTGCGCGACAGCCTGGCGATGCCGTTCATGCTGCGCACAGCGCACAGGCGCGGACTGGACCGGGTCGGCTTGCTCATGACGAACACCGCCTGGGGCCGCAGCAACCTCGCAGCTGCCGAGAGCTTCCGGTCCGCCAACGACCGGCCGCGGATCGTCGGCGTCGCCTGGTACAACTGGCAGGAACCGTCGCTGGTCGCCCGCTACAGCAAGCTGGTCGAGGCGGGCGCCAATGCGATCGTTCTGGTGGCCAACGACGATGAAGCTGCGTTGCTGGTGCGCGAGGTCGCGACGCTGCCGGTCGAGGAGCGGGTGCCGATCCTCAGTCACTGGGGCGTGACCGGCGGGCGCTTCGTCGCGGAGGCCGGCGCGGCCCTGAAACAGGTCGATTTCTCGGTGATCCAGACCTTCAGCTTCTTCCAGGCGCGCACTGAGCCGTTGCAGCGATTCCTCGAGACGGCGGCCGCGCACGGCATCAGACGGATCGAGGACATCGAAAGCCCGGTTGGCGTCGCGCATGCCTACGACATGATGCACATCCTTTGGTTCGCTCTGGAGATTGCCGGCTCGACGGATCGCGCGGCGCTGCGCGACGCGCTGGAGCGGGTTCCTTCCCACGACGGACTGGTCCGGCGGTATGCGCCACCGTTCAGCCGCGATCGCCACGAGGCGCTCGATGCCGATCAGCTGCTGATGGCGCGGTACCGGGACGACGGCGTCCTCGTTCCTTCCGCCGACTGAATGCGCGGCGGTGCGCAGGGTAGTAGCAGCGGCAGCCTGGCCCGGCGATTCTCGCTGGGCGCCGCGGGCCTGGCAGCGGTAGCGCTGCTCGCGATCTCGCTCGCGTCCTGGTGGCTGGTGAACCGCCAGCATGGTCAGGCTATCGAGGAACTCTCGGCACAAGAGCGCCAGTTGCAGGCCACGGCGGTCGGCCGCCAGTTCCGCGCCCTGGCCGACCGGATGGCTGAAGTCGCTGCAAGCACGATCCTCGCGACCGGCATCGTCGACAGCGCCGGCCGCGAGACCTACCTGGCGCCGTTCCTCGCCGGTATCCGCCAGGTCAATGGTGTGCCGGTCCAGGTGCTGTTCACCGACTTCGAGGGCCAGGAGATCTCGAGCAACGGCAATGCGCAGTTCACGCCGGAGCAGCAGGCCTGGTTCCGTCGTGAACTGCAGTCCGGGCAGCGCAGCGCGGCGATCTTCGGCGCGGGCGGGGATGCCGAACTCGTGGCGCTGGAGCCGTTGACCTATGCCAGGACCGCGTCGCCCGAAGGCGCGCTGCTCTACAAGGTGCGGATGGACGACGTGTATCACGGGGATCCGCTGCGCCTCGAGTGGGGAGCGCCCCCCGCCAATGCCATCGCCGCTCCCCAGGAAGTCGAGGTGGGTCGGGTTGCGCCGGTGCCGGTACCGCCGTTGTTCGAGCCGATGCAATTTCGTATCCGCAGCCTCGGCGATGCGCCGGAGCGGGCCAACCTGACACCCCAGTACCTGACGTTCCTGGGACTGGCCCTGGCCTTGTTCAGCGCGGTGCTCATCGGCGGAATGCAGCTTGCACGCCTCCTGACCCGGGACCTGCAGCAACTGGAAGCTTTCGCCCGCCGCCTGACGGGAAGCGGCCTTTCGCCGGTCAGGGCGCAGGTCACCGGCAGTGACGAGGTCGCGAGCCTGGCAGCCTCCATCAATGAAATGCTGGATCGGCTCAACGAGCAGCACAACGACCTGCTGCGGGACCGCGAGAAGCTCAGCGAACTGGCGTCCGCGCTCCAGCAGGCAGATCGCCGCAAGGACGAATTCCTGGCGATGCTGGCGCACGAGCTTCGCAATCCCCTGGCGCCTATCCTCACGGCCGCGCAGTTGCTGAACGCCCGCCCCGATGCGCAGGCGCTGGTCACGCGCACCGCCGACATCATCGGCCGGCAGGCGCTTCACATGAGCCAGATCGTCGACGACCTGCTGGATGTTTCGCGGGTGACCCGGGGCCTGGTGAGCCTCCAGAAGACCGATGTCGAGATCGGGACGATCGTGTCCGCGGCGCTCGACCAGGCGCGCCCGCTGATCGAGGCGCGGCGCCACCACCTCGCGGTGCGCTACTGCAACGGCCCGGTTTACGTGAGTGCCGACGCGGTGCGCCTGGTGCAGGTGCTGAGCAACCTGCTGAACAACGCCGCGAAGTTCACCCCGGAGGGAGGCCACGTCTCGATCGACGTCGAGGCCAGCGAGCGCACGGTGGTGGTTGCGGTTTCGGACGACGGCGACGGCATTCCCGTTGAACTGATGCCGTCGATCTTCGAGCTCTTCACCCAGGGATCGCAGGACTCCGCCCGGGCCAAGGGCGGGCTCGGCCTCGGGCTGGCGCTGGTCCGCAGCCTGGTGGAACTGCATGGCGGCCGGGTGCAGGCGCACAGCGCCGGCGCGGGTCAGGGCGCGCGTTTCAGCGTCAGCCTGCCGCGCATCGATCCACCGGTAACCGGGCTGGAGGCGAGCGTACCGCATGGCCGCATCGGAGCGGCCGGCGCGACGCGGATCATGATCGTGGACGACAACCGGGACGCCGCCGACAGCTTGGCCTCGCTGCTGTCACTCGACGGCTACGACGTTGCGGTCTACTACGACGGTCCCACGGCCGAGCGCGCCGCCGACGGCAGCGTCGAGTTGTTCCTGCTCGATCTCGGCCTGCCCGGAATGGACGGCATCGAGCTGGCGCGCAGGCTGCGCGCTTCGCCCTCGACGAAGCACGCGATCCTGGTGGCGCTGACCGGTTATGGCCAGAGCGAGGATCGGCACCGGTCCGCTGCTGCGGGCTTCGATCATCACCTGGTCAAACCGGTCGAATACGATACGCTGAAGGCGGTGATCGCGAAAAGCCTCGAGGCGCGCCCGTCCGTCGATCGCGACTGACGCGGTCGCAGGCTAACCCTGCGGACTCTGCTCCATCCGCAGGCAGTATTCCTGCATATGTTCGGGCAGGTCGTCCGGGCAGACGCCGCACTG
>JBBRJB010000381.1:0-3849 GCA_038220085.1 Burkholderiales bacterium | reverse complement strand
ACGAAGAAGAGGATGATTGGCCACTTCACCTTCTTGATGGCCTCGTCGGGCGAAAAGCCCGAGAACAGGAGCGCGGCCACACCCCCGCTGAACGCAACGTAGTCGAGTCCGACGCCGAGCGTTTGCGCCAACGCGAATCCGACGATCGTCAAGCCGAGAATGGCAGCGGCCCGATAGAACAACGAGCGGTCCTTCACCAGCGCCCATTCGTCGAATCCGGCGACTTTGCCGGCTCGCTCCGCAAGTTGCTCCGGATTGCTGGCGCCGAGCGAGGCGCGGTAGAGGAACCTGATCACGAAGAATGCGAGCAGCGCAGAAAGCAATGCCAGAGGCGCGGAGACGATCAGGAAATGCAGATACGGGATGTCGGCCGAGGTGCCGATCATCAGCGTTGGAATGCCCGAGGCAAATGTCATCAAAGCGCCCGAATTCGCGCCGATCGCGACTGCAATGATGTACGGCTTCGGATCGTCGCCGAGGGCCTTCGTGATCACGAGCACCAAGGAGGCCATGATCAGCACACCGGGAGCGATTGTCAGGAACGTCACAAAGGCGACCGTCACTGCCATGATTGCCGGCAGCAGCATGGCGGGATTGCCGCGAGTAAGTTTGACGATTCTCACCGCCAAAGTGGAATAGCCCCGAATCCGCGGCGATGGCGACGACGATTGAAGTCCCGACGATGACTCCGATCACGCCCAGGTCGTGCCCGATGAAGCCGTGCACCCTCTCGTACGGGTGTTCTCCGCCGTACACGCCGAACAGCAGCGCGAGCGCCACTGCGACCACTGCACCCAAAACCGCAGCGAGCGTCTTGTGAAGTCGGTCCAGCGCAATCAATGCGAAGGTCACCACCAGCACGATGCCGATCAGGACCATCGGCAGCACCGGCTTCGGCTCGGCAGCGGCAGCAGCGACGGCGGTGGCAGCAACGGTGGTAAGCACAGGGGATTCCGGAAAACTCGATAGCGTCGAGCCGCGCCGCGTGACATCGCCGATGAAGAACGAAGTCTGGCACGTTCTTCCCGCGTCCCGACTTGAATCCCTGCTGCAGCGTCAGGAGTGCGCGTCCACCAGGAGAGGTCGCCCCGAAAATCTGTACAGCCTCCGAGACGAGTCCTTCAAGGCCCGCCGCGAAAGTGCGGCGGGCAATTCGTACGCTCTGGACCGGACGATTACTTCCCGGTCATGCCCGTGGATGGCGATACGGTGCCTGTTCCGGGAGTGCCTGCGGGATAGGGCTTGACACCGGCCGGCGTGCCCTGCGAGCGGGTCGCCTCGGCCGGATCGACCGGTGTCTTGCCACCGGCCGTGCCCATGGTCGAAGAGCCGGGCGACGTCACTGCGCCCTGGCTGGACGACCCGCCTGAGGTCGCAGCAGGCGCACCGGCCGGCGTGCCCTGCGAGCGGGTCGCCTCGGCCGGGACGACCGGGGCCTTGCCGTCAGCCGTGCCCATCGTCGACGAGCCGGGCGACGTCATTGCACCCTGGTTGGACGACCCGCCTGAGATCGCAGCAGGATTGGCGGTGCCCGGCGAACCGGTTGCCGCGGGCGTATCTCCCGGAGAGCCCTGCGATCGCGTGGCACTGGAAGCCGCTTTATTAGTGGTTCCGGCTGCTCCCTGATTGCCGGTCGTCGGCTGAGGGGTGCCGCCGCCGGGCGTCTTGTCCGAAGTCATGCCACCGGGTGCGACCTGCGCCTTGATGTCGCCGGGAGAACCCTGGGACCGGGTTGCATCGGACGTGGCAGCATCCTTCGATTGTGCAAAGACGCTGCCACCGGCCGCCATCAGCACGCACGCGGAAAAGGCGGCGGTCTTCATCCTCTTGATTTTGATCATTACGAGTTCTCCTGTGGGTATCATCGGTTGACTTCGATGCCGGCGATCGGTGCCGCCCCTGGGGGACAGCCGCCGCTGCCTTCCAAGGCATCGCGCCTCACCATTGCAAAGCACATGCCCGTGGCAGGCGCTTTGACCGCGGCCGCGGCCGGGGGCATCATCGCCCATCCGGCTCGACCGACACCCCCCCCAGGCCCGCACCCGTGCAGACATCCACACCTGATCCCCACCAGGACATCCGCGACGCCTTGCGCGCCTTGTGCGCGGACTTTCCCGACGCCTACCATCGTGATGTCGACGCCAGACGAGCCTATCCCGAGGCCTTCGTCGATGCGCTGACCAAAACCGGCTGGATGGCCGCTCTGATTCCCCAGGAGTACGGCGGCTCGGGCCTCGGTCTGACCGAAGCCTCGGTGATCATGGAGGAGATCAACCGCTGCGGCGGCAACTCGGGGGCCTGCCACGGTCAGATGTACAACATGGGCACGCTGCTGCGACACGGCTCCGAGTCCCAGAAGCGGCGGTACCTGCCGGCAATCGCCAGCGGCGAATTGCGGCTGCAATCGATGGGCGTGACCGAACCGACCACCGGGACCGACACCACCCGGATCAAGACGACAGCGGTTCGCAAAGGCGATCGCTACCTGATCAACGGCCAGAAGGTCTGGATTTCCAGGATCCAGCATTCGGACCTGATGATCCTGCTGGCGCGCACGACGCCCCTGGCCGACGTGCGCAGGAAATCCGAAGGGATGTCGATATTCATCGTGGACCTGCGCGACGCCGTGGGCAACGGAATGACGGTGCGCCCGATCCCCAACATGGTCAATCACGAGACCAACGAGCTGTTCTTCGAGAATCTCGAGATTCCCGCTGAAAACCTCATCGGTGAGGAAGGCAAGGGGTTTCGCTACATCCTCGACGGCCTCAACGCCGAGCGCACCCTGATCGCTGCCGAGTGCATCGGCGACGGCTACTGGTTCATCGACAAGGTGAGCCGATATGTGAAGGAACGCGTGGTGTTCGGCAGGCCGATCGGTCAGAATCAGGGCGTGCAGTTTCCGATTGCCGAGGCCTACATCGAGATCGAAGCTGCAAACCTGATGCGCTGGAAGGCCTGCGAACTGTTCGATGCCCACCTGCCCTGCGGGGAGCAGGCCAACATGGCGAAGTACCTTGCCGCCAAGGCGTCCTGGGAGGCAGCCAATGCCTGCCTGCAGTTTCATGGCGGCTTCGGCTTCGCCTGCGAATACGACATCGAGCGCAAGTTCCGTGAGACGCGTCTCTACCAGGTCGCGCCCATCTCCACCAACCTGATCCTCTCATACGTCGCAGAACATGTGCTCGGCCTGCCGCGCTCGTTCTGACGGCCCTCGTTTCTGACAGCGTCCGAGCATGAACCCTCTTCCCAAGCCCCTCGAAGGCGTCACCGTACTGACGCTGGAACACGCCATCGCCGCGCCTTTCTGTACCCGCCAGCTGGCGGACCAGGGAGCGCGGGTGATCAAGATCGAACGTCCCGGAACCGGCGATTTTGCACGCGCCTACGACGAGCGCGTTCAGGGTCTGTCATCGCATTTCGTCTGGACCAACCGCTCCAAGGAGAGCATGACGCTCGACGTCAAGCATCCGGAGGCCGCGGGTGTGCTCGCAAAGCTGATCGATCGGGCCGACGTCCTGGTCCAGAATCTCGCGCCGGGCGCCGCGGCCCGGCTGGGCCTGTCCTTCGAAACGCTCCACCCGTCACGACCGGGCCTGATTGTCTGCGACATCTCGGGCTACGGCGATGATCCGGACAAGGCCGGGCCCTACCGCGACAAGAAGGCCTACGATCTCCTGATTCAGAGCGAGTCGGGTTTCCTCTCGATCACCGGCACTCCAGACGAGCCGGCCAAGGCGGGCTGCTCGATTGCCGACATCGCCGCCGGCATGTATGCCTACAGCAATATCCTCGCGGCGCTGATTCGCCGCGGCAGGACCGGCCTGGGCTGCCGGATCGATGTGTCGA
>JBBRJB010000380.1:0-3868 GCA_038220085.1 Burkholderiales bacterium | reverse complement strand
GTCGTGCCGCTGCCGGATATCCGTCGGCCAGGTCGACTTGATGTAGGACAGGACCGCCCGGATATCGCGATCGACGAGCGTGCCGCCGAAGGCCGGCATGTCGCTCTGGTACCCGGCTGGCGCATGGCGCTGGATTCCGTCCCGCGTGATCTCGAACAGAACCGCATCCGGGTGGTGCCAGGTATGCCCCGAGGCGTCGTGGGGGGGCGCCGGCAGCCGCCCGTTGGGCAGGCGCGAGCGCCAGTTCGGCTGGCCCTCCAGGGTCCGACCATGACAACTGGCGCAGTGCTGGTCATAGACGACCTGGCCGCGGGCGACGAGCGCCGGATCCGAAGGGTCGATGCAGTCCTGTCCGTCTGCCCTGAGCAGCCAGTAGCCGATGGCCACGAAGACTGCGATACCGGCGATCGTGAGTGTCGCCAGTCGTCGTCGTTGCGCCGGGGTGCGGATGCTGAGCACCCTTCCGATCAATTCGCCGGCTTCGCCTGGATGCTGTCGGCGTGCTTCATCAGGATATTGCCGATCGCGACCATGATCTCGCCGTGCATCCGCATACTGAGCTTCTCGTTGCCCGGTGGCAGCATGCCCATCATCGGACAAGCCCCCATTATCTGGCCGCCCATCATGCGCCCCGACATCATGCCGCCACCCATCATGCCGCCACCCATCATGCCCCGGCCCATCATGTTGCCCTCCACCATGTGTCCGCCCGTCGGGCCTTGGCCGTGATGCTCGCCCATCGGGCCGCGCGCACCTGGCGCCTGCATGCCCATGCCCATGCCCATGCCGGGCGCCGGGGTCGCCTTGCCGGCCGGTTGCTCGCCGCTTTGGGCCATGGCGCCTGCGCCGGTGGCAAGCCACGCCGCGGCCACGAGGCCCAACGCCAGTGATTTCGAATTCATGCAGTTCTCCTCAACGATCATTGCAGGGGCGTCGGCAGGACGCACTGCTATTGTGCCCTTCGACCGGCCGCAGCGTTCGCAATATCCCGCCCACCGTTTAACCCCACCCTGGCCGTCGTCTTATGCGGCCCGATCGCCACCGGCGTGGCAGCATGGTGATTGCATCCTGCATCTCCCATATCAGGACACAAGCTTGATCGATCGGTGCATCGCATGCCAGTCGCGTCGGCGGTCGCTCTTTCTGCTCGCGGTCGGTGGCTTGGCGGGCCTTCCTGGCCGCGGGATCATGGCCAAAGTGCCCGCGTTCTCGTCCGCTCCGGCGGAAGCCGCGATTTCGCCGGGTTGGCGCAACCAGCCATTGCCCAAGGTCGAGCGCGAGAACGAATTCTCGCTCGTGACCGACGAGGGGCGTCGCGTGGTCCGGGTACAGTCCGCCTCCTCGGCTTCGTCCTGGACCAGCGAAGTCGACGTGGATCCGACGCTGACACCGGTGCTGCAATGGCGCTGGAAGGTGTCGCGGTCCCTGCCGGGATCGGACTTGAAGCTCAAAGCCGGCGACGACTATGCGGCAAGACTCTATGTCTTTTTCGACCTGCCTTTGGACCGGCTTTCGCTGGGAGACCGGCTGAAGATCCAGGCTGCCCGTCTGTTGTCGGGCGCGGACGTGCCTGCGGCGGCGCTGTGCTATGTCTGGGGCCACGGCCAACCGGTGGGAACGACCGCCTGGAATCCGTATACCGACCGGGTGCGGATGATCGTGGTGGACAGTGGCGATGCACAGGCAAATCAATGGCGCGAGGGCAGCCGCAATGTCGAGCAAGACTGGGCGGCGGCCTTCGGCGGCCCGGTACCGCGGATCAAGGGGGTGGCGATCGGCGCCGATACCGACAATACCGCGGACACCGTCACCGCGTGGTTCGATGACTTGCGTTTCACCCAGGTTTCATGAATGGCGGTTGTGTCATGTTTTCCGGTTTGCAACGTCTAATACGAATAGAAGAACGAAATCGGGCGCAACAGGCCGTCTGGACCATCAACAGGGAAGAAAGGAAACATCATGAAAGTCGATCGCAGCGAAGTGAATGAGCCGGTTCGCAGTGTCCTGAACGAGGGCGGGCTGCGCATGAGACGTCGGGAGTGGCTGGGCAGGAACTTGCTGGGGCTCGGGGCAGTGGTCGCAACGGGTGGCGGACTGTCCCTCTATGCTCCCCGCGCCAGGGCCGCCATCGACGCGGTCAGGATTCCTGCGCCTGCCGTCAGCGCCAAGGATCCATCGGCCGGCGTTTCCGGCAAGGCGCAGCAGATCGTCCTGGCCGGCGGTTGCTTCTGGGGCGTGCAGCTGGTGTACCAGCACACGCGCGGGGTGATCGAAGCGCTGTCCGGGTATGCGGGCGGCACCAAGGAGACGGCGAACTACGAGGACTCGAGCACCGGCGATACCGGCCATGCGCAGTCGGTGCAGGTCACCTTCGACCCGTCCAAGTTGTCGCTCGCCGAACTGCTGCACATCTACTTTTCGGTCGCGCACAATCCCACCACTGTGAATCGCCAGCACATGGACATCGGACCACAATACCGGTCGGCGATATTCACGGATGATGCTGAGCAGAAGACATTCGCCCGTCAGTACATCGCCCAGCTGGAGTCGGCCAAGGTGTTTTCCGATCCGATCGTCACGCAACTCAACCCGCTGGGCACTTTCTATACGGCCGAGGCCTACCATCAGGACTACGCGATCCTGCATCCGGACGAGCCCTATATCGTCAACGTCGACATGCCGATGCTGGTGAACCTGAAAGCCATTTTCCCCGAGTACTACCTGGAAGAACCGGTCCTGGTGTACCCGAGCTCCAAGACGGCCAGCCGGTAGATCCGGCCGTCGAACCGCCGGGCCGCCGCCTCTCGAGGGCGGCGGCTCCATCCACGCTCTCACCGAGGCTGTCGACGGTGTCGAGCGCATGAGCGGCATCGACACGGTCCCCGGCGAAGTCAGGATCGACTGGCCCACCTTGCAGAAATTCAAGCGTTCGTTCACCGATCCAGTGCCGGAATCGCGCGAGCAGTCCTACGCCGAGGCGGGGATCGACGCCTTCCACGGCCGCGCCCGCTTCACGTATCCCACCGCAGCGTCCGACATCGACTCGATGCTGCCCTGAGCCTCGGAGGCTGTCGAGGCTAGCCTAGCGCAACTTCAGAACGATCGGCTCGAGCGCGTCGGCCTGGGGCAGTATCCGGCCGATGATCGCGGTATGCGCGTAACCCAGTGCGCGTAAGGCGTCGACACACGCGGTGGCGCGTGCGGCCGGTACGCTGGCGAGCAGGCCGCCGGCGGTCTGCGGATCGAAGATCAGCGAATAGCGCGGATGGCCCACCGCCTGCGCCTGGTTGCGCAGGCCGCGGCGCAGGCGGACGTTGGCCGGTTGCAGCGAACTGAGGATGCCGGCGGCGCTGGTCTCTTCCGCCCCGTCCAGTATCGGCAGCGCGGCGAGGTCCAGTTCCGCATCCACCCCGGAGGGGCGGGTCATCTCCACCAGGTGCCCGAGCAGGCCGAAACCGGTGAGATCGGTGCAGGCGGTTGCGCCATATTCGCGCAGGCACTGCGCGCCCAGCCGGTTGGACTGGCACATCGAGGTCAGCGCGGCATCGATCCAGCGACCGCGAGCTTCCAGGCGCGCATGCGCAGCGAACAAAGTGCCGGTGCCGATCGGCTTGGTAAGGATCAGCACGTCGCCCGGGCGCATGCCGCCCTTGCGCATGACCGAGGCGACGTCCTCGTCGACCAGGCCGTTGACGGCGAATCCAAGCGCCAGTTCCTTGCCTTCTCCGGTGTGGCCGCCCACCAGCGCGCAGTTGGCCTCGTTCAGCACTTCGACCGCACCGGACATCATCTGCAGCAGCACGTCCTCCACCTTCGATTCGAGTCCGGAGGGAACGGTGACGATCGCGGTGGCGGACTGGGCTTCGGC
>JBBRJB010000379.1:0-3870 GCA_038220085.1 Burkholderiales bacterium | reverse complement strand
CACCCACGTCGGCTGCGACACCAGTCAGTGCGGTTGCTGCACGGTCCACTGGGACGGCGTGGCAGTGAAGTCCTGCACTGCACTGGCGGTCCAGGCCGACGGTGCGGACATCGCAACCATCGAAGGACTGGCGCCCGAAGGCGGGCTGCATCCGGTACAGGCAGCCTTTTCGGCCTGCCATGGCTTGCAGTGCGGGTTCTGCACGCCCGGGATGATCATGACCACCGTCGACCTGCTGTCGCGGCACCCGGACCCCACCGACGAGCAGATCAGGAGCGGCCTGGCGGGCAACCTGTGCCGCTGCACCGGTTACGTCAACATCGAAGCGGCGGTCCGCCTGGCGGCCAAGACGATGAGCAGCAGGGGGCAGCCATGACCGAGTCGGCCATCGGCCTGTCCCGCCACGAGGACCGGCGGCTGATCACCGGTGAGGGGCGCTTTACCGCGGATGTGAACCTGCCCGGGCAAGTGCACGCCGCCATGGTCCGCTCAGACCGCGCCCATGCCCGTATCCTCGCGCTCGACCTGGATGCGGCACGCAAGGCGGCCGGCGTGGTCGCGATACTCACGGCCGACAACGTCGCCAAGGCCGGCTTCAGGCCGCTTCCCTGGGGCGCGGTCCTGAAGGGGGTCGACGGCGAGGCGCAGAAGACCGCGCCGATGCCGGTCCTGGCCGGTGAGCACGTTCGTTTCGTCGGCCAGCCGATCGCCATGGTCATCGCGGACACCGCCCTCGCCGCCCGCGACGCGGCCGAGCAGGTGCTCGTGGACTATGAAGACCTGCCAGCGGTGGCCACGGTCGGACAGGCGCGCGAGGCCGGCGCCGTGTCCTTGCACGAGGGTATCCCCGGCAATCTGGCGCTGACGTTCGAAGACGGTGACGGCGATGCCGTCGCCCAGGCCTTCAAACGCGCTGCGATGACGTCCACCCTGCGACTGACCAGCCAGCGCCTGGTCGGATCTCCGCTCGAGTTGCGGGCCTGCCTGGCGGTTCACGACAGCGCGCGCCAGGTGACGGTGATCCACACCCCCACGCAAGGCATGCTCGGGATGCGCGCGAGCCTGCACGCAGTCACCGGATGGTCCGCCGACAGCATCGAAGTGGCGGCCCGTGACGTCGGCGGCAGTTTTGGAATCCGGGGCGGCACCTTTTCAGAGCAGGCGCTGGTCATGCTGGCGGCGCGCACACTGAACCGGCCGGTGAAATGGGTCAGCAGTCGTTCGGAACTGTTCATCGGCGAATGGCACGGGCGCGCCCTGAGCCTGGCGGGCTCGGTGGCGCTGGACGCTCAAGGCAACATCCTCGCATTGCGCTTCGAGCACGAAGTGGATCTGGGGGCCTACAGCTGTTATTGGGGCAGCCACATCGGCACCAAGAACCTCGCCGTGACGATGGGCGGTGTCTACCGGGTGCCGGCTCTGCACACGACCTCCCGCCTGGTGTACACCAATACCGTGCCTGTCTCCGCCTATCGCGGGGCTGGAAGGCCCGACATCGCCTTCATCATCGAGTGCCTGATCGATCATGCCGCGGCCGAACACGGGCTCGACCGCGTCGCGCTGCGCCGGCGCAATTTCGTACCCAAGGACGCGTTCCCCTACCGCACCGCCAACGGCACCGTGTACGACTGCGGCGACTTCGAAGGCGTCTTGAGCGAGGCGCTGGCGTTGTCGGACTACGCCGGCTTCGCCGCCCGCCGCGCAGCTTCAGAGGCCCGCGGCCGGCACCGGGGCATCGGCTTTGCCTGCTATCTGGAGGCCTCGGGCGGCGGCGCCGCGGCCAGCGACCAGGTAGCCTGCCGCTTCGGCGCGGACGGCGGCATCACCTTGTATGCCATGACCGGGCCTTCCGGGCAGGGCCACGAGACCTCCTTTGCGCAGATCGTCGCCGACGGCCTGGGCATTCCCGCGGCGCAGATCGCGTATCGCGCCAGTGACCCCGCCAGCGGGTTGATCGGCAACGGTACCGGCGGTTCCCGGTCCCTGCTGGGCGCCGGCTCGGCCTTCAAGAAACTGGTGCCGGCCATCATCGATCAGGCGCGCCCCCACGCCGCCAAGGTCCTGGATGTCGAGCCCGGGGATCTGAGCTACTCGGCGGGCCGCTTTTCAGACGGCCGGCAGGCATCGATCGGCCTGATCGACCTCACCCGACGCCTCGCCGATCCGGCGGGCGCATCGCCCCACCCGCTGGACTGCACCGCCGACAGCGTCGCCGGCGTGACGTTCCCGAACGGCTGCCACGTGGCAGAGTTGGAGATCGACCCGCGCACCGGTGTGACGACGGTCGAGTCCTATGTCGCCGTGGATGATCTCGGCAACCTCGTTTCCCCTCAGCTGGTCGAAGGCCAGGTCCATGGCGGCGTGGTCCAGGGCGCAGGCCAGGCATTCGGCGAGCAGGCGATCTACGACGACCAGACCGGCCAGTTGCTCAGCGGCAGTTTCACCGACTACACCATGCCGCGGGCCGGACTCATCAGATCGATCGTGAGCGCGTCCCACCCGGTTCCCACCGCCCTCAACGCGCTCGGCGCGAAGGGGGTCGGCGAGTCGGGCTGCTCCGGGTCACTGCCGGCACTGGCGAATGCGATGCGCGATGCACTGCCGGAAAACTGCCCGCCGATCGACATGCCCTACACGCCTGCCCGGGTCTGGCAGGCGCTCCGGCCGTCGCGGCCCGGCGGCTGATTCCTTCAGGACAACTTCACTGAGCCGCGGCGCCCAGCCACAGGTCGCGGGCGATCCGCACGCCGTCTTCCCGGCCCTGGTAATAGCCACGCACCAGGGCGATCTCCCGGTACCCCAGTCTGCGGTAGAAGGACCGGGCTTCGTGATTGCGCACTCGGGCCTCCAGGTAGACGGTGCCGATGCCGGCGGTCAGCGCACAAGCTTCCAGCCAGCGCACCAGCGCGGTCGCGACACCGGTACGGCGACAATCGGCGTCCACCGCCAGCAGGATCAGGTGCGCCTCATCATCCCGGTATTGCATCAGGCCGAAACCGGCGAGGCCGTTGCTGCGGCAGGCGACCGCCAGGTTGGTCTCGGACGTGCCGATCGCCGCCAGGACCCGCGCCGGCGTCCAGCGCCATCCGAGCCCGCACTCGATGTAGTCCCGGGACATCGCGGCAATCCGGTCGACATCTGCCGGCAGGCCGAGACGGATCTGGTAGTCGGTGATCATCCGGTATTCCCGCGGGCCCCCCGGCCAGGCGCGGCCCGCACCACTAGGAGCCTGTCGGCTACTTGCCGCCGCTGAGTTTCTTCACCTCGGCGCGATACTCCGCGAGGATCGCCTTGCCGTCCATGCCTTTGTCGTCGACCCGCTTGATCCATTCCTGTTCGAACTTCACGGTCCGGTCCGCAACCGCCTTGACCAGCTTGTCGTCGGCCGGCACGATCTCGCCGCCGGCCGCCTTGAACGCGGCGAAGCCGGCGCCGGCGTTGTTGTCCCAGGCCTTGCCGACGTTACGTGAAAAGACTTCATTGGAGACCGAGGTGATCGCCTCCTGGTCGGCCTTCGAGATCTTGTTCCAGCGGTCCATGTTCATGATGACGCTGTGGCTGTCGGAGTAGAGCCCGCCCGGAAACTCCGTCGCGTACTTGACCAGCTTGTCCAGCTTGAACGACAGAATGCTCTCCCCGGGAAACATGACGCCGTCGACCACACCGGACGACAGGAGTTCATAGGACTCGGGTGCCGGCTTGGAGATCGCATTGACCCCGAGCGCGTTGGCGACATCCGCGGCGATGCCGCCGCCGACCCGGATCTTCAGTCCCGAGAAGTCGTCGATGGTCCTGATCGGATGTTTCGCGTTCCAGAAGATTCCCGGACCATGGGTATAGAGCGTCAAAAGCTTGACGCCCTTGTGCTCG
>JBBRJB010000378.1:0-3870 GCA_038220085.1 Burkholderiales bacterium | reverse complement strand
CAGGGCGACGTCCTGACGGTCGAGTTCACGGTGGCTGGCATCCCTTGTCTCGGCCTGGCCGTGACTTACGGAAGTTCGGGCTCTGCTCGAAGAAGTCGAACTTGGCAGGTCAGTCCAGGAGCTCTCGACAGAGGCCCGTCGCAGGTCAGCAAAATGCCGTCGAGGACTTCCGCGAGCGCGACGTAGGCGGCATCGTATGCGGTGAGGTTGTGGCGTAGTTCCCAGATTCGCGCGAAAAGAGGTTCATGCGAGTGCCGCCGCAGATCCAGGGTGCGCAGTTCATCGAGGGCGGTCGCTGCAGTGTCCGCGTCGATCTCTCCGGCGCGGACGTACCGACGCAGGACCTGCGCCACCTCGATGTCGGCGAGATGCGGTACGTGCAGGCTGACCGTCGGATCGTCGATGCAGTCTGTGACGCTCTCTCCCGTGGAGGTGTGCAAGAGCAACTCCACGAGCGCCGACGCATCCAGAATGATCACCGTGTGTCGCGTTCAGCCCGGACCATTTCCGCAGCACTGCGGGACAGGTGTCGCATCGGCTTGGCGCGCAGACGGTCCAGAACTTCCTGCCGCGTTGGGGTATCCAATGACTTCCCAACCTCACGCAGGATGTAGTCGGACATCGACATGCCCTCGATGGCTGCACGAGCCTTCAGGCGCCGGTGGAAATCCGGAGGGACGTTTCGTATCTGGACCATGACTGATGCTGACATGTAGAAATGATGCTTTCATCTCTTTGTCATGTCAAGTGCTGCTCCCCATATGTGCTCCCCATACTCCGACAGGCTCCCAGACTAGGGGTTGCCGTGGAGCCGGCTCATGCGTGACTCAGATATGCAGCGCCTGCCCCAACGCCCGCAGCGCCGCCTCCTGCACCGCTTCGCCCAGCGTCGGATGCGCATGGATGGTGTGGCCGGTGTCCTCCAGGCGTGCGCCCAACTCCAGTGACTGACCGAAGGCCGCCGACAGTTCGGAGACGCCGACGCCCACTGCCTGCCAGCCGACGATCAGGTGATTGTCCTTGCGGGCGACCACCCTCACGAAGCCGTCGCTCGACTCCAGCGTCATCGCCCGGCCGTTGGCGGAAAACGGGAACTGCGCGCTGACGATTTCGATGCCCGCCTTTTTCGCCTCGGCCGGCGAAAGGCCGGCCACCACGATTTCCGGATCGGTGAAGCAGACCGCCGGAATCGCGGCCGGCATGAAGTGCCGGCGTTTGCCGGCGATGATCTCCGCCACCATCTCGCCTTGCGCCATCGCCCGGTGGGCCAGCATCGGTTCTCCGCTGAGGTCGCCGATGGCCCACACGTTTCGCATCGAGGTGCGGCACTGGTCGTCGACCTTCACCGCGCGGCCGGCCATGTCGAGCATCAGCGACTCCAGCCCCCAGCCCTCAATTCGCGGTCGGCGACCGACGGCTACCAGCACGCGGTCGGCGTCGAGTGCGGAGTCCTTGCCTTGGGCGTCCTTCAGGCGAAGCCTGATGGCACCATCGGCACCATCGGCTTCGGCCCTATCGGCGCCCTGGACCGAGCAGCCCAGCCGCAGGTCGATACCGAGCCGCCGCAGCGACGCCTTCACCGGGCGTGTCAGTTCGTCATCGTAGGACGGCAGCACCCGGTCCAGCGCTTCCACGACGGTGACTTCGGCGCCGAGCTTGCGATAGGCGATGCCGAGTTCCAGTCCGATGTAGCCGGCGCCCACGACCACCAGCCGCCGCGGCAGCGACGCCGGTGACAGGGCCTCGGTGGCCGACACGATCGCACCGCCGAATGGCAGGCCGGGCAGGGCAACTGCCTCGGAGCCGCTCGCGAGGAGGAGGTGGTCGCAATGGATGCGCATGTCGGCGCTGTCGGGGTGGCTGTCCGGTTTTATCTCGACTTCCACGCTCTTGCCGTCGACGATTCGCGCCCAGCCGTTGACGACGGTCACGCCGTGCTTTTTCATCAGCGCGCCGACGCCGCCGGTCAGGCGCGAGACAATGCCGTCCTTCCAGCGCACCGTCTGCGCCAGGTCGATGCGCGGCGATGCGACCGAAATGCCGAGCCCGGCCGTACTGCTGGACGCGCTTTCCGCCGTGCCGGCCGCGGCGAACCGGGTGACAGCGTGGAACTGGTCGGCGGCGTGAATCAGCGCCTTCGACGGAATGCAGCCGATGTTCAGGCAGGTGCCGCCGAGACGCTCGCTTTCGACCAGTGTGACCTGGACGCCGAGTTGCGCGGCCCGGATGGCGGCAACATAGCCGCCGGGACCGCCGCCGATGACGATCAATTGAGTGGTGGATGTCTTCATCGGATACACGCCGTTCAGTCGAGGCCCAGGCCGACACGCCGGGCGACTTCACCCCATTTCTTCGAATCGGCGGCCAGCTGAGTGGACGCCTGCTCGGATGTGCTGCCGACGGCGACCTGGTCGGTTGCGGCCAGGCGTTCGGCAACGGCCGGCACGGCCAGGGCGGCGACAAACGCCTCGCGAAAACGGCTGACGATCGGCGCCGGCGTGCCGCGCGGTGCATACAGCACCAGGGTGAAGTCCGCTGCGTAGCCGGTGATGCCGGCCTCGGCCATGGTCGGCACTTCCGGCAGCGTCTGCGAGCGTGCGCTGCCGGATACGGCGAGCGCCACCAGTTTGCCGGAAAGTACATGCGGCAGGACCGTCGGGCCGGCGAGCAGTCCGCACGGAACCTGGTTTCCGATCACGTCGAGGGTGGCCGGCGCGGGGCCTTTGTACGGCACATGGTTCATGTCGAAGCGACCCATCGACTTCAGCAATTCCATCGACAGGTGACCAGGCACGCCGGCGCCACCCGAGGCATAGGACAGCGGAGTGGTTCTGGCCTTGGCGATCAGTTCGCCGAGAGTCTTCACGCCGAGCGCGGGGTTGCACACCAGCGTCTGGCTGAACCGGGTGCCGATCGTCACCGGCTGCAGGTCGTCGACCTTGAAAGGCAACTGGCGATAGACGTGAGGATTCACGGTGAGCAGCGTGTCGGTACCCCAAAGCCAGGTGTAGCCGTCCGGCGCCGCACGCGCGACGTCGGCGCTCCCGATATTGCCGCCTGCACCCGGTTTGTTCTCCACCAGGATGTTCGTCTTGAGCGCCGCCTGCATCTCCTCCGAGGCGACCCGCATGACGATGTCGCTCGGGCCGCCCGGGGGGAAGGGCAGCACCACGCGGATCGGCTTGTCGGGCCAGGTACCCTGGGCCAGGACTGCGGTTGGAAGGGCCAGGCACATTGCGATCGCGACCACGCCGGAAAGTCGCGCGAGTTGTGTGCGGAAGTCTTGTGTCATCTCGTCTGCCTCTCGGTCCTGGATCCCGCAGTCTACCGCCTGTTGCCGCCTCGCCGGCGCTCAGGACAAGGCGTCGAGCAGACGGTACCAGGCAACGCCGGCGGCGATGTAGAACCGCTGCAGGCCGTGCAGCGGGATCGGGTCGATGCGCGACACCGGAAACGGAAAGACCGCGCCGGCTTGGCCGCTCAGGCGGGCGGCCAGGTGCTTGCCCATCGCAGTGGCAGTGGCCACTCCGCGCCCGTTGTAGCCGAGGGCGATGGTGATGCCGGGAGCCGGCTCGTGCACGTGGGGCATGAAGTCGCGTGTCATGGCGATGCGGCCGGCCCAGCGGTGTTCGAAGCCCACCGGTCCGAGCGACGGGAACAGCAGCGCGAAAGCGCGCTCGAGGTGGCGGAAGTCCGCCGGTCCGCGAGGATCGGTGTAGTGCCCGCGTCCGCCGAGCAGCAGCCTGCCTTCCGGATCCCGGCGGAAGTAGAGCAGGAGCCGTTGAGTGCTGGAGCCGGTTTCGCCGCCGGCGAGTATTGCTTGCGCCCCGCTGCCGGTGAGCGGCGGCGTCGCGATGATGAAGCTGTTGG
>JBBRJB010000377.1:0-3870 GCA_038220085.1 Burkholderiales bacterium | reverse complement strand
GGGGGATCAGGCCAGCGTCCTGGAAGCGCGGGTTCAGGACTGCGTAAACCTGGTGGTGTTGCGCAACGTGCTGCGCGAAGTGATCACACTGGTGGCGCAACGCAAGGACGACGACGCCGCAGACCGGATTGCCCTGATCGTCAAGACGCACGGTCCGTTCTAGCAGTCCTGCCTTTTTGGCCCTCTGCTAGGAGTCTGTCTAGGAGGCCGGCCCGCCATTGGTCGGCCGCCTGCGTACTGATATCGCAACACCCCAGGGGCCACGCGAGCCGGATGGCATAATGAACGGTCAGGAACCGTCCCCCGCGCGACCGCCCTGCCGGCGCGTTCGCCCCGGACATCACCCGCGCTTCGAGCGTCGACCACAGCCCATGACCACACCCGTTTTCCGCCCGTGCGCCTCAATTTGCGGTCCCCACCCACTGCCCGCCATCCTCCAGCGTGCCGCTGAAGCGATCTTTCGCGCTGCTGCGGCGGCTCGCCGCCTGCACTTGCGCCGCCCCGCACTGGCCGCGCTCCTCACCGGATCGCTGTTGCTCGGAACGGGCATCGCCCCTGTCGCGGCCCAGATGCCCGCGCCGGACGTTGCCGCCCGCTCCTGGCTGCTGATGGACATGACCACCCATACCGTGCTGTACAGCCAGTTGCCGGACGAACGCGTGGAGCCCGCGTCTCTGACCAAGCTGATGACAGCCTACGTGGTCTTCGACTCGCTGGAGAAGAAGCGGCTGACGCTGACCCAGCGCCCGCCGGTATCGACCCTGGCCTACAAGGCCATCGGCTCGCGGATGTTCGTGGAGCCGAGGTCACCGGCCACTGTTGAGGAATTGCTCAACGGCCTGATCGTCCAGTCCGGGAACGATGCAGCCATCGTGCTGGCCGAGGCAGTCGCCGGGACGGAAGCGCAGTTTGCTGAGCTGATGAACGCGGAGGCCAAGCGCCTGGGCATGACCAACAGCAATTTCACCAACGCCTCTGGCCTTCCGGACCCCAGCCACTACTCGACGGCACGCGACCTGGCAACACTCGCAATGCAACTGATCGAGGATTTTCCCGAGTATTACAAGATGTACTCGCAGAAAGAGTACACATACAACAAAATTCGCCAACCCAACCGGAACCGGCTGCTGTTCACCGATCCGAGCGTCGATGGATTCAAGACCGGCCATACCGACGCAGCCGGTTACTGTCTGATTTCCTCAGCCAAACGGGAACAACCCGGAAGCGGATTTTCGCGGCGGATCCTGTCCGTTCTGATGGGAGCGTCCTCCGAAAGCTCAAGGGCAGTGGAGTCGCAGAAGCTCCTGAATTATGCATTCCAGAATTTTGACGTCGTTCAGGTGTACAAGAAAGGTGCTGAAGCGGGCAACTACCAGGTCTGGAAGGGCAAGTCGCCCGAGGTCAAGGTCGGGTTTGCGCAGGACGTCATGGTGACCGTGCCCAAGGCGCAGGTCTCCAGCGTCAAGGGCGAAATCGAACGGATGGAGCCCCTGGTAGCACCAATCGCCCGCGGACAGAAGATCGGCACCGTCCGGGTGCGCTTGGGCGGCAATGTGATCTCGGAGGCGCCGGTGGTAGCGCTCGAGTCGGTTGAGCAGGCTGGATGGTTTGGTCGCACCTGGGATACGATCAGGCTATGGATCAAATGAGCAAGTCGACACGAAGTGATCTCGCCCAGGGCGCTGAGGCCATGAGCGCAGAATTCGGCCAACCGGAGCAGACCGTTTACCTCAACGGCGAGTTCATGCCGCTGTCGGAAGCGCGGATCCCGGTCCTGGACCGGGGATTCATTTTCGGCGACGGTGTCTATGACGTGGTGCCAGCCTACCGGGGCGTGCCCTTTCGCTGGCCGCAGCACCTGGCCCGGCTCAAACGCAGCCTTGGCAAGGTCCGGATAACAAATCCACTCGACGACCGGGGCTGGACGGACGTGGTTACCGAACTGCTCGCGCGGCACCGGTGGGACGACCAGTTCGTGTATCTGCACGTGACCCGCGGCGTCGCCCGTCGCGACCATCCTTTCCCCCCAGAGGGCGTGCGACCGACCGTGTTCGCGATGTCCAGCGAATTCAAACCCGTATCCCGCCAGGCGATAGAGAAGGGCGTCAGCGCCATCACGCTGCCGGACGAACGCTGGCTGCATTGCGACATCAAGTCCACCTCGCTGCTCGGCAACGTACTGGCACGCCAGACGGCTGCCGATGCCGGTGCGCTGGAATGCCTGATGTTTCGAGACGACTTCCTGACTGAAGGCTCATCGAGCAACATCTGGGTTGTTCTCGACGGCAAGTTGCTCGCGCCGCCGCGGGACACGCTGATCCTGGAAGGCATCCGCTATGGCCTGATGGAAGAATTGACACGAAGCGGGGGCGTGCCTTTTGAAATCCGGCGGATCAGCCGCGAGGAGGTGGGTCGAGCGGAGGAACTCATGGTGACTTCCGCCACCAAGGAGATCCTCCCGATCACGACGCTCGACGGCAAGCCGTTCGGGGCGGGAGTACCCGGCCCGGTCTACCGTGAGCTGTTCGCGGCGTATCAGGAGGCCAAGGCAAAGTCGCACGAGAAGGGCTGGCCGCAGCCGGCCTGACGGCACCTGGCCTTGACAGGCAGCATGAGCGGCAGCGACTCTTCTCCCCCTAACGGCTCGGCGCCGCCGGGCCCCCCGGAAGATGCCGGGTCCGCGGAGGTGATGCAGTTTCCGATGGATTTCCCCATCAAGATCATGGGGAAACGGGTCGACAGCTTCGCCGACGAGATGGTTTCCGTCGTGAAGGCCCACGCACCGGACTTCGACGCCTCGACCCTGGAAATGCGGGTTTCGCGCAACGGCAATTACCTCTCCGTGACCGCGACCATCCGGGCCGAGTCCCGGCCCCAGCTGGACGCGCTGTACCGTGCGTTGAGCAGCCACCCTCTCGTGAAGCTGGTGCTCTAGTAGTCTGTCGGAGTATGAATCGGGGTCGCGCGGCATGTTGTCCAGGCGCCAGGCATCGAACATGACGATCAGGGTTCGCCGATTGGGTATGACCGCCTATCTCGATACGCTCGAGCGGATGCGGGCATTCACCCGGGAGCGCCAGGCCGATCCCGCCGGAGTGGACGATGAACTATGGCTCACGGAACATCCGCCGGTCTTTACCCTGGGCTTCGCCGGTCGCCGCGAACACCTGCGCGCACCGGGTGACATCCCGGTGGTGCAGACGGAGCGGGGCGGGCAAGTGACCTACCATGGGCCCGGTCAGATTCTTGCGTATCCGCTCCTGGACCTGCGCCGTCGCCGCCTGGGCGCGCGCGAGTTGGTGTGCCGCCTTGAAACCGGAATGATCGAATGCCTGGCCGGCTGCGGCATCGCCGCGATTCGACGCAAGGGCGCACCGGGAATCTTCGTGGAACGCATTCCGGCTGCGGGGCCAGAGGGGTCCGCCGGCGAACCGGTCAAGATCGGCTCGATCGGGCTCAAGATATCCCGCGGATTCACCTGGCACGGGATCTCGCTCAACTATCAGATGGACCTCTCTCCCTTCACCCGGATCGATCCCTGCGGGTACAAAGGACTCGAAATGACCGATGTTTTTCGAGAAGCAGGCACTCACTTCAATACAAACTGCAATGACCTGGGGGATCGGCTCGCGTGCGAACTCGTGGCGGCAATTGAGGGATAATCCAAGCATGAAGAACGCCGAACCGAATGATGCCGCTTCCATGCTATCCGCCGAGTCACCCCGTCTCGAGAGCACCCCCGGAGCACGTCCCGCCGCCGCCGACCCCCGAATCAAGCAACGCGGCCGCAGCAAGACCTCCCGCATACCCATCAAGATCGTTCCCGTCGATCAGGTCCTGCGAAAGCCGGACTGGATAAGGGCCAGGGTT
>JBBRJB010000376.1:0-3881 GCA_038220085.1 Burkholderiales bacterium | reverse complement strand
AGAAGGCCATGGTGACCAGGAACACCCCGAGCCCGACCACCAGGCCTCGCACCACCGAGGCCAGTACATAACCGGTGTACAGGGTCAGCGGCCGGATGGGGGGCAGCAGGACAAAGACGATGTTGCCGGTGATCTTGCTCTGGATCATCGACGAGGAGGTGTTCGCGAAGGCGTTCTGCAAGACCGACATCATCACCAGCCCGGGGATCAGGAACGAGGTGTAGCTCACCCCCTCGAATACCTCGACCCTGCCCTTGAGCGCATGCGAGAAGATCAGCAGGTACAGGAGGGCCGTCATGACCGGCGCCGCCACGGTCTGGATGCCCACTTTCCAGAAGCGCAGCAGTTCCTTGTAGAACAGCGTCCGGAATCCGTCCATGGCGTCAGGCCTCGTTCATCACGTTGAGGAAGACATCTTCCAGGTCGGTGCGGGCGATCTCCATCTCGTCGATGCTGCAGCCCGCCTCCCGCAATGTCGCCAGGATGCCCTCGACTTCCTCGTAGTTGTCGATTTTCAGTCGCAGGCGCGCGTCGTCGGGAGGACCGGGGAGCACCCGCTGCTGAAGGGACTCCGGCAGCGGCGCAGCCGACAACGTCAGCACCAGGGCGCCGGCAGCGAAGCGCTTGAGCAGGTTGGCCGTGCGATCGAGCGCGACGATGCGTCCGGACTTCAGCATGGCGACACGCTCGCACAAGGCTTGCGCCTCCTCGAGGTAGTGGGTGGTCAGCACGATGGTGTGACCGGCGTCGTTGAGGCGCTGGATGAAGGCCCACAGCGATTGGCGTAACTCCACGTCAACCCCCGCCGTCGGCTCGTCCAGGACGATGACCGGGGGACGGTGCACCAGGGCCTGGGCCACCAGCACCCGCCGCTTCATGCCGCCGGAGAGCGCGCGCATGTTGGCCTTGGCCTTGCTGGCCAGCCCGAGGCCGTCCAGGATCTCGTCGATCCAGCGACCGTTGTCCTTGACGCCGTAGTAGCCGGACGAGATCTCCAGAGTCTCGCGTACTGAGAAGAAGGGATCGAAGACGAGTTCCTGGGGCACCACGCCCAGCAGCTTTCTCGCCTGCCTGTAGTCGCCCACCACGTCGTGGCCCATCACCTTGACCGACCCGCTGCTGGCGCGGGCCAGGCCCGCGATGATCGAAATCAGGGTGGTCTTGCCGGCGCCGTTGGGCCCCAGCAAGGCGAAGAACTCCCCTTCTTCGATCTGCAGGGACACCCCTTTGAGCGCCTGCAGCGCAGCATATCGCTTGGTGACAGAATCGATATCGATAGCGACCGGCATGGGCCTCCTTCAACAGCTCGCCTTCACGAGCCCATAAAATGCAAGGCCGCCGGACCCGCATGGAGTCTGGCGGCGCTCTGATCCACGATCTTCGATGGCAGCCGGCCGCAGCCCGCTGTTCTACCCGCTGCTACCCGCTGTGCTACCCGTTGTACTACTCAGCCTGCGGTGCCTCGCCTCGGGCCGGCGCCCCGAACAGCAGGCCGGCCACCCCGTACAACTCTGCCAGTTCCTGCAGTTTTGCGGGCGGGTTCAGCAGGACCAGCGCCGGCGATGTCCCGCCGGACTCGCCGCCGGCCGCGACAGCCTGCAGGCCGCGCTCCAGTTGCAGCAGCAACGACAAGGCGGACGAGTCGAAAACCGCCAGCGGCGCCAGGTCCAGCGTCGGCGGTTCGGTCGCCGTGCCGGCGCCCGCCAGCGCCTCGGTCAGCGAAGCCAGCATCGCCGTGGCGTTGTCGGCGTCGATCCGCTCAGGGACAGTCAGCGCCACCATGCCCGGCTCGATCAGGACTTGACCTTGACCGCGAAGGAACTGTTCTTGTCCGCCAGGCTCTTGATCAGGCCGTCGATGCCGCCCGCCGAGATCTCCTGCGCGAACTGGTTGCGGTAGGTCTGCACGAGCCACACGCCCAGCACGTTCACGTCGTAGATCTTCCACGACTTGTCGGCCTGCTCCAGACGGTAGTCCAACTGGATCGGCTCGCCCCGGGTCTGCACGATCTCGCTCCGAACCACCACCTCCTCGTCCGAGGCGTTGCCGCGGAAGGGCTTCATCCGGATGCTCTGGTCCCGCACCGCGGTGAAGGCGTTGGAGTACGTGCGCAGCAGCAGGATCCGGAATTCCTTCATCAGCTGCTTCTTCTGCTCAGGAGTGGCTTCGCGCCAGGCGCGCCCCACCGACAGGGCGGTCATCCGTTCGAAGTTCACGTGAGGCATCAGCGTGGTGTCCACCAGTTCGCTGACCCGGCGCAGGTCGCCCGCCTGGATGCTCGAGTCATTTTTCAGCTGCTGGATGACCTTGCCGGACAGGTCCTCGATGAACTTGTCCGGGGCCGGTTGCGCCGAAGCGGTGGTGGCCGCAAACACTGCAAAAATGAGAGCCGACACGAATGCCAGAACCTTGATTTTCATAATTTCCTTCAATGTGACGAGAGGGCGCGAGGTAGGTCCCGCCGCCATTATCCCATCCGGACATTGCCAATAGTTGCATAAACGCAACAAGTTGTGAGCGGTGCACCGCTCGAGCTACCGGCGTGGCGGCTCGCCCGCGGCTTTCGCCTTGCGCCGCTTTTCCCGTTCTTCCAGGTAACCGGAATCGTCCGGATAGGGTGAATCGTCCGAATAGCCGGAATCATCCTCCAGGGGCGGGACCTCCGGCGGATCACCATCGTAGATCGCATTGCGACGGCGCTGCAGCCAGCCGTCCCGGATCAGGGAATACGGGTCGAGCGCCGCCCCCAGGATCACCTTCTCGGCTTCCAGCAGGCTGGCGCGATCGCTGACCAGCCGCAGCCCGAACATCGAGTTACGAACCGGCACATCGCTGAAGATCTGCGAAGTCGGACTGGCATAGATGTCCACCGCCCGGGCCGGCGCGTCACGGATGGTGGAAGGACCCAGCAGGGGGATGACCAGGTACGGGCCCGACGGCACGCCCCAGCGTCCGAGCGTCTGGCCGAAATCTTCGGAATGCTTGGGCATGCCGATTGCGCTTGCCACATCGGCAAAGCCAGCGAAGCCCAGGGTGGAATTGACGACGAAGCGGGTGACGTCGACCAGGGCATCGCGCGGCTTGGCCTGCAGCAGGTTGTTGGCGCCGGTGTAGAGGTCCTCGAGATTGGAGAAGAAGCTGGTCACCACCAGCTGCACCGTGAGCGGCACGTACTTCTGGTAGCCCTGGGCGACCGGCTTCAGCGCGTAGCTGTCGACCGTGTCGTTGAACTGGTAGACCGCCCGGTTGAACGGCTCCAGAGGGTCTCTCGGATTCGCCGCGCCGCCGGTGGCGCAGCCAACGACCAACGGCAGCAGCAGTGCCGGCAGCCAGCGCCGCAGCCGGTTGAGCACCCTCACTTCTCCTCGCCGCCGGACTCGCCGTCCGAGGCCCGCCCGTAAAGGAACTGGCTGATCAGGTTCTCGAGCACGATCGCAGACTGGGTCAGGGTGACCTTGTCGCCGTTGCCAAGCACTTTCTCCTCAGCGCCGGCCTCGATGCCGATGTACTGCTCGCCCAGCAGCCCGGCGGTCAGGATCTTGATGGAGGAGTCCTTCGGGAAGCGGTAGCGCGAGTCCATCGACAGTCGCACGTCAGCCTGGAAGGTCTTGGTGTCGAAATCGATGGAATCCACACGGCCGACGACGACACCGGCGCTGCGAACCGGCGCCCGCTCTTTGAGGCCACCGATATTGACGAAATACGCGCGCAGTTCGTAGCCGTCATTCACCACGAACGCGCCCAGGTTGGCGGCGCGCAGCGCCAGGAAGAACAAGGCACCGATGCCGGCCAATACGAACAACCCGACCAGGATGTCCATCGAACGTCTTTTCATGCCCATGCTATTTCCTGTTGGCCTCTCTCACGAGGCAGCTAGAAGC
>JBBRJB010000375.1:0-3888 GCA_038220085.1 Burkholderiales bacterium | reverse complement strand
GTCAGTCTCTCGGACTTCTCCAACGCGCAGGGGCAGGCGGCGCAGCCGATGCAGGGGCAGGCCTCGCTTCGTTTCGCCGGGCAGCAGGCCACCGTGTCCTTCAGCGGTTCGCCTTTCGCCGAACCCGTCGCCATGCGTCTGCAGGTGAAAACCACGGACATCCCGCTGGTCGAACTCGCGCCATACCTGCAACTGCCTGGAAGCCTTCGCTTGTCGGGCGGTACTCTGGCGCTGGATGTCGATGCGCGCTATCCCGCACCGCCACTGGAGTCGCTGCCACCGGTACCTGCGGGCGCCGTCTCCCCGGCTGGCACGGTCGGCTGGGCGCTGACCGATAGCCGGCTGGCGCTCACCAACGCCGCCGTAACGGATGATTCAGGGCCGGTGGTCACGATCGGTAATGTCAGCCTGCAAGGTCTGCGGCTCGACCTGGCGAGCAAGCGTGTCGCGGCGGAGTCGGTGCTTTTCGAGGAAGGCGACCTGACTCTGACCCGTCATCCTGACGGAAGTTTTGCCTTCCGGCAGTGGCTTGGGTCCCAGGCGACGCCCCCCGGCGAATGGGCCTATCGTCTGGACCTGCTCGCGCTCGAGAAGATGCGGATCCACTTCAAGGACCAGACGCTGCCCGCGCAGAAGCGCCTGCCGCCTGCAACCCTGAATCTGGAAGTGCGGGATATCTCCAGTGACCTCGAGGGTGGATTGCCCTTCCAGGCGACCGCGGGACTGGGTGACCAGTCCGCGTTGTCCTTGAAGGGACGGGTTGATCTGCAACCCTTCGCTGTAGATGCGCACGCCGGCGTGAGCGGCTTCGATTTCAGCCGCCTGGACCCGTATCTCGCGGGGATCCTGAATATCTCGCTGGTATCCGGCCGCCTTTCAGGCGAGGGCGAGGTCGGAATTTCCACCGACGATGACGGGCTGTCACGCGCGCGCTTCGAAGGAGCGTTGTCGGTGAACGACCTGCGCGCGGTGGAGGAGGAATCGCGAACCGACTTCCTGCGCTGGCGGGAACTGGCCATGCCGACGGTGTCGGTGGATTGGCTGCCAGCGTCGCCGGGGCAGAGCAGGGTCAAGATCGGCGACCTGTCGTTTGCCGATTTCTTCAGCAAGGTCGTCCTGGACGACAGCGGGCAACTCAACCTCACCCAGGTGATCGCGAAGGATGGATTGACCGGGACTGCAGAAGAGGCGGCGTCCGATGACGCAGAGCCATCCGCCACTGCCACCGCACAATCGACAAAGGCGCAGAGCCAGGAACGCCCCCTGATACGGATCGGCAGGCTTCGAATCGAAGGCGGGCATGTGAACTTCACCGACAACTTCGTCGAGCCGAATTTCACTGCCGACCTGACGCGGCTGACCGGAAGTATCTCGGGGGTTGGCACCGACCAGACCGAGTCGGCCGAGGTCTCGATCGCCGGCCGCGTGAACGACGACGGGCCGCTCGAGATCGTCGGTCAGGTGAATCTGCTGGCGCAGACCCGCAGCCTTGACCTGAAGGGGACCGCGAGCGACATCGAATTGACCAGGCTGACGCCTTACGCGGTCCGATGGGCTGGCTATCGGATCGACGGCGGCACCTTGACCGCAGAGGTGAGGTATCGGGTGGAAGGCGACGATCTCTCCGCGCAGAACCGGTTCGTACTGCATGAGTTTGAACTGGGCGAGCGTGTGGAGGGCACGGATGCGCCAAACCTGCCCGTCAAGCTGGTCCTGTCGCTGCTTCGCGATCGGGATGGAACCATCAGGCTCAACCTTCCGATCAGTGGATCGTTGTCGAATCCGCAGTTCTCGGTGCCCGGGTTGATCGCGCAGGCCGTGGGCGGGCTGTTGCGCAATATTGCAGCGGCGCCGTTCAAGCTGCTCGCGTCACTCGGTCAGCAAGGGCCTTCGGGGGCCGGGAGCGGGCAATCCAGTGACGGCGCGAAAGAGGGCGCCGGCGACGGCGGGAAAGAGGGCACTGGCGACGGCGCAATCGGGCTTTCCGGCGACGGCGGCCTCACCGTCGACGACTCGGCTGCCGAACTCGGTTTCATCCGGTTCGAGCCCGGGCGCTCCACGCTCGACGATGAACAGGGTCGCAAGGTCCGGCTGCTGTCTGACGGGCTGCAACAGCGTCCGAAGTTGGGCCTGGCGATCGTCGGCTATGCGGCAGCGCCGGCTGACCGTGCGGCGCTGCGCCGGGCCCGCCTGGAAGCGGACCTGCGCGCGGCTGCTGCCCGTGAAACCGGGACCGGGTCCGACGCGGTACCGGACGGCGAACGGCGCAGGCGACTGCTGGTCGGGTTGCTCCAGAACGAGACCGGCAGTCGCAAGCAACTGGACACCGCGTCGGTTGAGGAGCTCGGCATCGAGGCGTTGGAGGCGCTGGTCCTGGAGCGCATCGACGTGAGCGAGGCCGAACTGCTGATCCTCGCCCGCGACCGCGGCGAGAACGCACGCGGTGCGCTCGCGGCTGCGGGGGTCGCATCGGAGCGCCTCACTCTCCTGGCCCCGGAATTTGCCGGCGCGGCGGATAAATTGCCGGGTACGCGGGCGGGCTTCGAGATCCGCAACGACGGCTGATCCGGCTTGCCCACTGCGGTTCTTCCATCGCTTTACCCTTCAGACCGTCACCCCGGGGTGCACGGCAGCGGTAACAGGAGCAGGGGCAGCGTCACCCAGAGTACGCCGATCAGGGCGAGCCAGGCGCTCATGCGGGTCGCCGCCGACAGCAGACCCGGCGCGCGCCGCCGACCTTGCGCGCAGTCGTGCCAGACCCGGGCACCACTGCCCGCCACCGCCAGGGCGCCACCGAGCAGCAGCACCACCCTCAGGAGGTTGGTCCCTGCGAACGGTGCCTGGTCCCATCCGGCATGGCATCCCGCAGCAAGCAGGATGTACAGTCCGAACACGTAGAGTGCCCAGAGCACCAGCGGGCCGCCGCCGTGCCAGACGGGTCCGAGGACGCGTTCTCGAAATGCCATTGCCAGGTCCTCCGTGGTCGGCGCGGTCGCTCAGTCCATCCATAGCGGCAGAAGATTCACCAGCGCCGAAAACACAATGCCCTGGACGGTGACGTAGTGCCACATCAGCGTGGTGCTGTCGATGGTGGCGCTGGCCCGTTCCTGCAGCAGGCCCGACAGGGCGCGGACGATGGTGTAGCCCCCCATGATCAGAAGCACCACCACGTGCAGACCCTGGTACGACAGCATCGCCCCGACGGTGGCGCTCCAGGCGCTGGTAGTTGGCGCAAGGCCTGCCTGCAGGTGCCCGTACCACTGGGCAGCGAAGGCGCCGCAGACGCAGGCCATCGCCGCGCCGATCAGCAGGCTCACGGCAGCCGGCGACTCGAGGCGGCGGCGGGCATGGTAAGCCGCGGCGGAGCCGGCGATCAGCAGGGCGGCGGCGAGGAACTGCCAGTGGGCCGCCGGCAGTGCGGCGCCGGGGGGTGGGCAGACGACCGCGCGCATCGAGACATGGATATGCGCGAAGACGAACGAGGCGAATATCGTCCCGTCGACGATCAGCAGCACCACCATGGCCCACCACGCGTGTTTCTCGGCCCCGCGCGCGCCGACCGGCACGACGACATGCTCGCCGATCTGCACGCTTGGTACCGCTGCAGCGCGATCAGACTGCCACAGCCACATGATGATTGCGACTACCGCCGTGATGCCGCAGAGCGCTGCGAGCATCAGCATCTTGACCGTCAGCAGCAGGAAGAACCCGGCGGTGGCGAAGGCGGCGATGAAGGGCAGCCAGCCGTCCCCGGGAAGCTGAGTGAGGTGCAGGATCCGGGCGCTGATCGGACTGGTGATGAGCGTTTCACGCCGGCCGGTGGGGCTGCCGGGCAGCCAGTAACCCCCGGCCTCCACATCGGCTGCCAGGCCGGGCTGCTGCCACAAC
>JBBRJB010000374.1:0-3892 GCA_038220085.1 Burkholderiales bacterium | reverse complement strand
CAGGTGCCGCCCGAGCAGGTGGACTGGCTGACGGCGCCCAACGCCGACCAGTTCGCCCAGGTCGTCCCGGTCGATGCCGATGGACAGCGTCATGTGCCGCGGGCTGCCATGGCGATTGTTCCAGCGTCGTTCCTGCGGTTGTGCGAATTCGTCGTACTGCACCGCGACCCCGAGCGCTTCGCCTTGCTGTACCGGCTGTTGTGGCGGCTGGTGCATGAGCCGGGCTTGCGCGGCGATCCCGTCGACGCCGAGATGCTGGCGGCCCAGCAGATGGGACAGGCCGTGCGGCGCGATCTTCACAAGATGAAGGCCCTGCTGCGCTTTCGTCCCGTGTTCGAGGGGCCGGATTCGTTGGACCCGTTGCACCTGGCCTGGTATCAACCCACTCACCATATCGTCGAGGCGGCCGCCCCCTGGTTCGCACGCCGCTTCAATGGGCAACGCTGGGCCATCCTGACGCCGGAGCGCAGCGCCCGCTGGCGGCCGGAAGGTCAGCGACTCGAGTTCGGCCCCGGTACGCTCTGTTCGCTCGCGGACGGGCCGGAACCGGCTGAGGCCACCCTGCTGGCAGGCTATCGCGCCATCTTCGCCGCGCACGACGCGGCGGCATGAATCGGCGGGCTGGTACATGCTCGCCCGCACCCACCTCGAACTTGTGGCGCAGCCCGGTCCGCTAGCTGGCGCGAGGCCACTCTCCCCGGCCGCCCAGCCGCATTGACGGATCAGACGATCACGCCGTCCTGGTACGCCGCGCCGAAGTAGACATCGACCCGTGAGATCTGCTCGCCGGTGAAGGTGAAGTACTCCGTGTTGCGAAAGCTCTTGCCGCCGCCCGTGGCGCAGGAATAGGTGACAAAGGCGGTGTTGCCCTTGACCAGGATCTGCTCGATCCGCTGGTCTCGCGCCGGTTCGTCGCGCGGCCAGCAACGCTCGAAATAGGTTGCCCGGTCGATCGCATCGTCGTTCGGACTGGTGAACGTGAAGTCGGCGGCCAGCAGACGCTCGGCGACATCGCGGTTCTCGCTCTCGTAGGCGCCGAAGTAGGCGCGCACCACTTCACTGAGTTTTGTATCTTGCATGGGTGACTGTAGTCCCATTCCCAGCGCCCCGCGCCTCGCCGCGGGGATCTCCCCGGCATCAGCACGTGAACCAGGCGCGAACGGTTCAGCGCACCAGCAACACGCCCGGCGAGGCGGCTACCGGCCCATGGCCGCCGGCCTGCTTGAAGGTGAACAAACCCAGCACCAAGACCAGCACGACGGCGATCCAGTGACCGGGCGAACGGTGATTGAAACGCATACGGTTCTCCTTGCGGGATTCCAACAAAGAACCATTCTGCGGTCGCCTTTCCGGTACCCCGGCGCCATTCGGCAACAGAATGTGTAGGACGGCGCTGGCTTTGTCACACGGCTGTTAAGATTCGCCGCGTTTGCCCCTGTTGTCCACGGCCTTTCGCAGTACTCCCCTCCAATGACCGTTGCCATCGCAGGACGCTCCCCTGCCACGTTCGAAATCAAGAGCGCCTCCCTGCCGCTGGTGGCGCTGCTGCTCAAGTCAGCCGACCTCGCCGAACTGGCCCGCGAGCTTGCCATCCGGTTCGGCGACATCCCCGACTTCTTCGACCACGATCCGCTGGTGATCGACCTGGCGCCGCTGCAGGCGGGCGGCGACGTCGCCGTCGATTTTTCGGAACTGCTGCACCTGCTGCGCGGGTACCGGGTGCTGCCGATCGCGGTCAAGGGCTGCAACGAAAACCCGATGCGTATGGCGCTCGCAGCCGGCCTGGCGGCCGCGCCGGAATTGGCGCTCGCGACGCCCCGCGCGGCTCAGCCCGCAGCGGACGAAGCGCCGCCGGGGACCGCACCGGTCGGGACCGCCGGCGCACCGACGCCTGCGACGGCCCAGCCGCAGCAGCCCGAGCTGGGGTTCCACGATCCCGAGCCAACGGGCCGGACTGCGCCCGGCCCGGTCGTCGCGCCTTCGCCGTCGGCCCTGGTCATCGACAAGCCACTGCGCTCCGGCCAGCAGGTCTATGCCCGCGGCCGGGACCTGGTGGTCCTGTCGATGGTCAACGCGGGCGCCGAGGTCATCGCCGATGGCCATATCCATGTCTATGCGCCGCTGCGCGGCAAAGCCATCGCCGGCGCCCGCGGCAACATCGAGGCGCGGATCTTCTCCCTGTGCCTGGATCCCGAACTCATCTCGATCGCCGGCGTCTACCGCACCAGCGATGTTCCATTGCCGGCCGACGTCCGGTCGCGGCCGACCCAGGTTCGCCTGGTCGGCGGCGCCGAGGGCAAGCTGGTGATGGACCCGATCAAAACCTGAACCCGCAAGGACCACTCCCCCATGGCAAGAATCATCGTCGTCACCTCCGGTAAGGGCGGGGTCGGCAAGACCACCACCAGCGCCAGTTTCGCCTCTGGCCTGGCGCTGGCCGGCCACAAGACCGCGGTGATCGACTTCGACGTCGGCCTGCGCAACCTCGACCTGATCATGGGCTGCGAGCGGCGCGTGGTGTACGACCTGGTCAACGTGATCCAGGGTGAGGCCAACCTGAACCAGGCCCTGATCAAGGACAAGCAGTGCGACAACCTGTTCGTGCTGGCGGCATCGCAGACCCGCGACAAGGAAGCCCTGAACCGGGATGGCGTGGAGAAGGTGCTCAATGACCTGGCAGGGATGGGCTTCGAGTACATCGTGTGCGACTCGCCGGCCGGCATCGAGACCGGCGCCCTGATGGCGATGCATTTCGCCGACGAGGCGCTGGTGGTCACCAACCCCGAGGTCTCGAGCGTGCGCGACTCGGACCGCATCCTGGGCATGCTGGCCAGCAAGACCCGGCGTGCGATCGAAGGCAAGGAAGCTGTGCACGAGCACCTGCTGATCACCCGCTACAACCCGAGCCGGGTCGACCAGGGCCAGATGCTGTCGATCGAGGACATCCAGGACATCCTGCGGATCCCGCTGATTGGCGTCATTCCCGAGAGCGAGTCGGTGCTGCAAGCCTCCAACCAGGGCGTGCCGGCGGTGCACATGAAGGGCAGCGACGTTTCCGAAGCCTACCGCGACGTGGTTGACCGCTTTCTCGGACAGGACAAGCCGATGCGCTTCGTCGACGCCCAGAAGCAGGGATTCCTCAAACGCCTGTTCGGGGCGAGGTGAGTCATGGGCTCATTCCTGTCCTTCCTGCTGGGGGAGAAGAAAAAGACCGCCAGCGTCGCCAAGGAGCGGCTGCAGATCATCCTGGCGCACGAGCGCAGCGGCCGCAACGCCGCCGAACCGGACTACCTGCCGGCGCTGCAGCGCGACCTGGTTGCAGTCATTTCGCGTTACATCAAGATCAATCCGGACGACATCAAGGTCCATCTGGAGCGCCAGGACAACCTTGAAGTGCTGGAGGTCAAAATCGAACTTCCCGATGTCCGCTGAGGGTTCGACCCTTGACAGCGAGCGCCCAGCCGGAGATAACCAGCAGATGAGTCCGCCTCTCCTCGTCCAGGTCAGTCACCGGTTCAACGTCTCCGCCGAGCGGGTTTTCGACGCCTGGCTGACACCGTCGCTGGCCGGTCGATTCTTCTTCGCGACCCGCACCGGCAACATCCTGCGCTGCGAGATCGAGCCGGTGGTTGGCGGCAACTTCATCGTCACCGACCGGCGACCCCATTCGGACGGCGACGAAAGCGTGTTCGACGCGGAACACCGTGGCACCTACATCGAGATCCAGCGACCGCGCCGGCTGGTGTTCGACTTCAGCGTGCCACCCTACTCCGACGAGCCGACTCGCGTTTCGATCGACATCGCGCCGCAGGGCATCAGTTCGTGCGAACTCACCCTGACGCACGACATGGGTGACAGCCGTTATGCGCGGCAGTTCGAAGCCCAGACCCGC
>JBBRJB010000373.1:0-3909 GCA_038220085.1 Burkholderiales bacterium | reverse complement strand
CATGTCCTTGCCGAACCCGGACATCGTATTGCAGCCCGCGACGGCGAATGAAGCAGCAAGCAACAGCATGGTCAGCAATTTCATTGCGGTTCTCCTGATGATCTGGTTGGTCGACGTGTTGCGACGTTGATTGAAGGCAATCCGCCGCCGTCATCGCAGGGGTTGCGATGCAGGCAACAGGGCCGAAGAGCAAGTCCCGTTCCCGCGTCGCTCGCATACCATGGCGGTTTCACAGCGACGAGGATGTGGTGGCGCGGGTGAAAGCGCTGACCGGCGGCCGCGGCGTCGACTGCATTGTCGAGGTCGATTTCTCCCTTCCGATTCGCGCCTGCTAACCCTTCAGGGTCTGGTCGAAAAGCGCCATGGTGCGCTCCCACGACAGCTTCGCGGCGGCTTCGTCGTAGCGCGGCGTGGTGTCGTTATTGAAGCCGTGCTCGGTCCTGGGATAGACGAAGGCTTCGTATCTGACGCCGGCGCTCTTGAGCGCTTCTTCGTAAGCCGGCCAGCCGGCATTGATCCGCTCGTCGTTGCCGGCGTAATGGATCGCCATCCTTGCCTTGATCCGCGCCACCTGGTCGGCCGACGGCGCCGGCCCATAGTACGGTGCGGCTGCAGCGATTAGCGGTAGCCGGGCGGCGAGCAGGTTGGCGATGCCGCCACCGTAGCAGAACCCGACGACCCCGATCGCGTCGTCCTTCGTCGCGTCATGGTTCGACAGCCATTGCGCGGCTGCCACGAAGTCCTCTCGCGTCTTGCCCTGGTCCAGCTTCGAAAACAGTTCCCTGGCCTTGTCCTCGCTGCCGGGATAGCCGCCGAGCGGGAACAGCGCATCCGGCGCAAAGGCGACATAGCCGTCCAGGGCGACACGCCGGGCGATGTCCTCGATATGCGGATTAAGTCCACGGTTCTCATGCACCACCAGTACGCCCGGCAGCTCGCCGGCCGCGCCGGCCGGCCGCACCAGATAGCCGCTCGCCTTGCCGTAGCCCTGGGGCGAATCGAATTGGATTGTCTCCGTCGTCAGCCGCGGGTCGTCCTTCGGCACCTTCTGGGCGTAGGCGAAGCGCGGGCTCAGCGCCTCGAGCAGGCCGGCCGCGGTCATGCCGGCGGCCGCGAAACGGGCGGCCCGGGACAGGAACACCCGGCGGTCGATGAGTCCATGGACATATCGATCGAACAGGCGAAGCACTTCCGGATGGAAGTCGCTGGCCTTGGCCATCGGTGTGTCTCTGGAATCACTGCGATCGTCAGGTCGGTCTGCCATGCTGATCTCCGGGTTGGGTTGAGTGATTCTATGCAGGGAACTCCGGACGCGGGCCTGGTGGTGAACGGAATCAAGGGGCATCGGGACATCGAGCGTGCTGCTTCAGCGTCATCAGGCGGCTTTTGTCAGGTGATCGGCGCCGGGTTATCCTTGCCGACCGGATATCGAGGGACCCGAAGACGGCCTGTGAGTGACAACCGAGACTCGATCGGCGCTTTCCGCTACCAGCGCCATGCGCCGCGCATTCCCGCTTTACGCGAGGGCGTCGAGACTCGGGCTTGGCCGGTCGCCATCGTTGGCGGTGGGCCGGTCGGCATGGCGCTGGCCCTCGGCCTTTCCCGCCACGGCGTGAGCAGCGTCGTGTTTGAAGCCGATGAGACCGTCTGCATCGGCAGTCGTGCCGCCTGCATCTCGCGGCGCAGCCTGGAAATCGTCGATCGCCTGGGGGCGCTGCCGGCGTTCCTGGGCAAGGGGCTGGCCTGGACCGGTGGACGCAGTTTCTGGAAGACCACGGAGGTCTTTCGCTTCGAGATGCCGCACGACGATCGCCAGCGCCTGCCGCCGATGATCAACCTCCAGCAGTACTACATCGAGCAATACCTGGTCGATGCTATCGATCGTCACAATGCGCGCCCGGCGCGGGATCCACGCCGGGCCGAGGGGTCGCCGGGTGGGCCGGGGACCGAAGTGCCGATCGACTTGCGCTGGGCCAGCGAAGTCAGCGGCATTGCGCCGCACGCAGGCGGGGACGGCGGGGTCGACATCACGGTGCGCAACCGCCTCGGCCACTATCGGACCACGGCGCAGTGGCTGGTCGCCTGCGACGGCGGCCAGAGCCTGGTGAGGAAGTGGCTGGATCTCGCGCTGGTCGGTACCGCCTACGAGGGCCGCTATGTGATCATCGACATCCACCTGCCGAGCGCGCACCCGACCGAACGCCGCGCCTGGTTCGACCCACCGTGGAACCCGGGCTCGACCGTTCTGATGCATCGCCAGGTGGACGACATCTGGCGGATCGACTACCAGTTGCGCCAGGGCGAGGACACCGCCACCGCCTTGCTCCCCGAGAACGTGCAGCGGTTCGTGCAGAAACACCTGGACTCGATCGGCGAGGGCCACCTGCCGTGGGAGACCGTCTGGACCTCCGTCTATCGCGCGGGCGCCATGACGCTGGAATCCTACCGTCACGGCCGGGTCCTGTTCGCCGGAAACGCCGCGCACGCCCTGCCGATCTTCGGCGTGCGCGGGCTGAACTCCGGCTTCGACGACAGTGACAACCTGGCCTGGAAACTGGCCCGCGTGGTGCGCGGGGAAAGCGGCGACACGCTGCTGGACAGCTACTCGCAGGAGCGGGTCGGCGCATTTCACACCAACGCGGCAAGCGCGATGCGCAGCACGGAGTTCATGTCCCCGCCCTCGCGCGGCTTCGACCTGCTGCGCGAAGCCGCGCTCTCGCTGGCCGCAAGCCACCGCGATATTGCGACGCTGATCAGTCCGCGTCAGACCGAAGCGGTCTCCTATCCCGACTCACCCCTGTCGACGCCCGACCGCACCGGGCTTGCCGACCCCGTGCCCGGCCCCCTGCCCGGCGCCCTGCTGGCCGATTTCGAGATTCAGGTGCCCACCGGGCATCTGACGCAGTTGCTCAGGCCGGGTTTTGCCCTGATCGCATTCAGCGCCAACGGACCGCCGGATGCGTACATGACGGCGGCGGTCAGCGCCGCGATGCAAGAAAGCGCGATACCGCTGCAATGCATCCTGGTGATCCCGCCGTCGGCCGGCACGACGTTGCCGCCGGAACCGTGGCAGTGCGCCACCGCCGATCCGCAGGTGTTGCGCAAGCACTCGAGCGACGACGTCATCGCCTGGTACCTGCTGCGCCCGGATCGTCACATCGCCGCCCGCTGGCGCGCCGGTGTATCTTCGACTGCCCACGGAAGCGGTGACCGGCGCCTCGCAGCAAGCCTGGCAGCCGCAATCCGCCGCGCCGCCGGCATCGTGCCGGTTGCCGCCTCCTCTCACCTCCTGGAGAAACTGAATTGAGTTGCCTTTCCTCCGATGCCCGCGATCGACTTTACGCCGAACTGGCATGCGCCATCACCGCGGCCGGTGAAGCACGCGAATCGCTTTTCTTCGCACGCTTGTCGTTGCTGCTGTTCGAAACCGTGGGCGACGAGGCTGCCTGCCGCCGTGCGCTCTCCGATGCATTGACGGAGTTGCCGATGCCCTCGCTTTCAATTGCGGCGGCCGCCGCCACCCGGCCGCAGATGGACGCCCGATGAGCCCGCTCTCCATCGCGGCGATCGTACTCGGCGTGATCGGCGCGGTGCTGGTCCTGGCCGGGCTGCGTGCCTTGTGGCAGGCCCGGATCTTCCGATTCACCCTGCAGACCCTGTCCGGACTGCTGCTGCTGGCCGGTGGCCTGCTGGCGGGCGGGATCGCGATCGGGGTACAGGGCTACCAGGCACTGGTCCGGGAGGAGCCGGTAGCCACTATCAGGCTGATCCCAAAAGGCAAGCAGCGCTTCGAAGCGCAGTTCACTTTTCCCGACGCCCGCAAGCAGAGCTTCGAGCTGAGCGGCGACGAGTTCTACGTCGATGCCCATATCCTCAAATGGACGCCGTATGCCAACATGATCGGCCTGC
>JBBRJB010000372.1:0-3922 GCA_038220085.1 Burkholderiales bacterium | reverse complement strand
GCCGAGTTGATGCGTCCCGCCGGGATGAAGCCGTTCTCCATCGCCCAAAAGAACTCGCCCTGCCAGAAGTCCTGCTGCCCGCCCGCTTCAACCGAAGCCAGCGCACGCGCCACCCGCTCGCGTACATCGCGCGCCGTCGTTTCGTCGCCTTTGGCGTACTTCTCGCGCAGGACGTCGCGCGTGACCTCCTGGTCCGGCAGGGCGGTGAGCAGATTTTCAAGCTTCATGCTGGAGCATCCCGGGTGGGCGAGGACTGGTCCCGGATCGATTCTATTCCTCCGCAATGACGATGCGGAACGCATAGCCACTACGGTCAGCCGCCTCGGTCAGGCGCCATGGTCAGCTGCCGACCAGGCGTCCGTCGACCAGTTCCAGGATCCGGTCGCAGCGCGCCGCAAGTCGCGCATCGTGCGTGACGATCAGGCAGGCGCTGCCGTGGTCGCGGTTGAATTCCCGCAGGAGAGCGAAGATCTCATCGGCCGTCACCGTATCCAGGTTGCCGGTCGGTTCGTCCGCCAGGATCAGGCTTGGGCGCAGCGACAGGGCGCGCGCAATGGCAACCCGCTGCTGCATGCCCCCGGACAACTCGCCCGGCCGCTTGTATTCCGAACCCTTGAGTCCGACGCGGGCCAGCATTTCGCCCGCCATTGCCAGCGCCTGCGGTGTCGCGGTGCCGTGCGCGATGACCGATGGCAGCAGCACGTTCTCGACTGCGGTGAAGGCCGGCAACAGGTGATGGAACTGGAAGACGAAGCCGATCGTGGCGCCGCGCAGGGCCGTGATGCTGGTGTCATCGAGCGCCTGGGTCAGCCTGCCCGCGATCTCGAGCAGACCCGAGGTCGGACGCTCCAGCAGACCGATGACGTTGAGCAGAGTGCTTTTGCCTGAGCCGGACGGCCCCTTGAGCGCGATGAACTCGGCCGCCTCCAACGCCAGGCTGATGCCGTGCAGGACTTCGGTCTGAACCGGCGTGCCGATGTTGTAGCTCTTGTGGATGTCCACCAGTCGAAGGATGGGCGAAAGCGCAGGGGTGGAGGTTTCCGTCACGGGTCAGGCCCTGATCGCCTGCACCGGATCCATGCGGGCAGCGCGCCGTGCCGGAAGCACGGCCGCCAGCAGCCCGACCCCGCAGGCGATCACCGCAGCCTGGAGCACCAGCAACGGTTCCAGCTGCGCTGCGAACAGGGGGCTGCCATCCGGGCTCTTAAAGATATGCGAGAACACCACCAGCAGGAGATAGGCAAGTGCGACACCGAGGGCGGACCCGACCAGTCCGACCAGTCCGCCCTGCAGCAGGAAGACCGCCATGATCCGGCGGCGCCCGGCGCCCATGGCACGGAGAATGCCGATCTCCCGCTGCTTCTGGACCACGCTGACGACCAGCACGCTGGAGATGCCGAGCGCGACGATCAGCATCACGAAGCTGCGGATCAGGTTGTTCGACACGCTCTGGTTGGCCAGGGCGTTGAGCAGGCCGGAATTGGTCTGCATCCAGCTTTCCACCGTCAGGCTGGTCTGGGCGCGCAGGTTGTCGGCAACCCGGTCGGCAGCGAACAGTTCGGCCACCGTCAGGTCGATGCTGGACACGCCGCCCGGCAGGTCGAGCAGGTTCTGGGCCAGCTTGAGGGTGACGAATACCCAGCGCCGGTTCAGGTCCCGATTACCCATGTCGAAGAACCCGGCAATATCCAGTACTTCGCTGCGCGCTTCGGCACTGGTGACACGGAGCTTGTCCCCCACCGTCACGCCGAGATCGCGCGCCAGGTCGATGCCGATCAGCGTGCGCATGCCGGAGACGTCGAAGCGGCCCTGTGTCATGAAGTCGTCCATCCGCACGACTCGGCGATAGGCATCCGGCTGGACCCCCATCAGGACGACGCTGCGGTTGCTGCTGCCGCGCGAGGCGAAGGCCGGCCCGCTGACGATCGGGGAGACCGCAAGCACTCCCGGTGTCCGGCTCGCCAGGGCCGCCACGCGCTCCCATTGGTCCACCGAGCGCAGCCGCTGCTCGCGAGGCTGAATCACCGCGGCGACTGCTTGTTCGCCATCCGGCGTGACGACCCGCTGCGCCACTTCCTCGAGCGGCCTTATGATCACGTGCGCCTGGGAGCCCATCGCCCGGTCGATGATCGCGGCTTGGAGCTGATTGATCAGCTGGGTCAGGAAAATGATCACGGCGACGCCGCCGGTGACGCCCGCCAGGATCAGCACGCTCTGCATCCGCCCTTCGCGAAGGTAGCGCATGGCGACCAGGAGCTCGAATGGCATCCAGCGGACCCAGGGAGAAACGGCGGCACGGCGGCGGGCGATCAGCATGATGCGGCGGAATCCGGGGCAGGTCAGCCCGACACGAACGACGGCACTTCGATGCCCTTGACCGGTGGTCTGGTCGCAGTCCGCCGCACCCGGTCTCCGGGCGTGGCCTTCTCGGTCTGCGGTATGACTTCGTCGCCCTCAACGACGCCGCCCAGCAGTTCCACTGCGCCGACGCCGCGCAGCCCCAGTTGCACCGGCGTGCGCACTGCCTGGCCATCGCGCAGCGCCAGCACCCAAGGCGCGGCGCGCTCGGCGTCGCGCACCGCAGCCGCGGGCAGGACCAGCGCATCCTGCTTCGCGCCACCGAGCAACTCGACCGATACCGTCATGTCGGGGCGCACGAAGGCCGGCGCCTGCGGGACGGCGAGTCGCACGTCCACCGTGCCGCGCTGCGGATCCACCGCCGGCGCGATGTAGTTGAGCTTCGCGTCGAAGGGCTGGCCAGGATAGGCGTCGGCCACTGCACGCGCCGGCATGCCAGGGACCAGCATCCGCAGGTGCTTCTCGTCGACGGCGGCGTCAATGCGCAACTCGCCTTGCGACGCCAGCGCCAGCAGCACCCGCCCGGGCTGGGCCATGCCGCCGGGCTCGACATGGCGCGCGAGGACGATCGCATCCACCGGACTGGTGATCTGCAGGCGATCCAGTCGGGCCTCGGCCACTTCAAGAGCGGCTGCCGCCTGGTCGACGCGCGAGGCTGCCAGTTGCGGCTCCACGCCGCTCGGCGCGTTGGCCTGCGCCTGGACGCGGGACGATTCGAGCACGCTGCGAGCGGTATCCCGCGCGCGCCGCACTTCGTCGAGCTTCTGCTGGGCGAAGAAGCCCTGCGCGACCAGGTCGCGGGCGCGCCGGTACTCACGCTGCGCAGCGTCGAAGGCGGCCTGCGCCTGCACCACCGCCTGGCTCGCCATCGGCGCCGCCACTGTCGCCTGCTGGGAGGCCCGGGCTCGCGCCTCCGCAAGTGCGGCCTGGGCCTGTTGCAGCGACGCGCGCGCCTCGGCATCCCCCAGAACGACCAGCAGGTCGCCGGCCTTGACCCGGTCACCCTCGCGCACCAGCACCGAGCGCACCGCGGCGGTCACCTCCGAACCGATGTCCATCCGGGCAGACGCATTGAGCCGGCCGGTCGTCACGACCGACTGCACGATGTTCGAGCGGGTGACCAGGACGACCTGCACCGGTGTCCCGCGAGTGACATAGAGCATGGTCGCGGCGACACCGCCCGCGAGGACGGCAAGCGCGACAGCCCATTTAAGCCTGGTCCGCATCCGCTAGCGTAGCAGGCCGGCCGCAGTCGCTCACCCCGATGAATACGCCGATCAGCATCATTTTCTTCATTGTATTTTTTATACTATCTTTCGGCTGCAATCGCAGCAACGTGATCGGGATTGTCCGCAACAGGAGCACCATCGTCAGCCCTCTTCATCCTGGGCATGCTGGCAGCACCGCTTCTGTATGCCCTGTACGTAGGCAGCGGGGAAACGCGCATCGACGCCGGCTGGGGCACCCTGGTGCTGGCCGGACTCCTGGTGGGCGTGGGCACACGCTACGGGTCGGGCTGCACCAGTGGCCACGGCGTCTGCGGCCTGTCCCGCCTTTCGCCCCG
>JBBRJB010000371.1:0-3924 GCA_038220085.1 Burkholderiales bacterium | reverse complement strand
ATCAGCAACCGGCGTTCGCTGGGAGGACTCATCAGGGGAGTCTAGCGGTTATCGAGGGCAACGTTGCCGCACCGGACAATGCGGGATGCAAATCGGGCCTGCTCCGCGTATTCTCTTGCGCCATGACCGATGCGCAATGATTGACGGCCTCTACCAGCGACGACGCCCGCCGACCGTGCTCCGTCTGCTGTGGCTATGCGTTGCTGCCGCAATCGCCTACCTGTCGCTGTACCCCTTGACCGGATGGCGGTTGCGTCAACCGTCGGTGTTCGCCTTCCTGTCCCAAGGCTTCCCGCGCTACTACAGTCACACCGACATCGTCACCAACGTGGCGGCGTACGTGATTCTCGGCCTGCTGTTCGCATTGGGCTGGTACACCCGCAAGCGCCCCTGGCTGGCAGTCGGCCTCGCCTCTCTCGCCGGCATCCTGCTGTCGCTCGCGCTGGAGTCCCTGCAGTCCTACCTGCCGACCCGGGTGCCATCCCTTCTGGACCTTTCCGCCAATGCTGCCGGAGCATTCCTCGGAGGCTCCATCGGCGCCCTCGTGGGCTACTTCCGCTCGCGAAACCGGGACGGCCGCAGCCGCGTCAGCCGCCAGTGGTACGAGCAAGGTCCGGCGATCGGCTGGGCGCTTCTGGTGATCTGGCTGGTCAGCCAACTGCCGACGCAACGCCTGCTGTTCTCTACCGGCCACCTTCAGGACTGGCTGCCCGGCGGCTTGCTCGCCGAGTCGCTGCGGCCGGTCCATGAGACCGTGGTGGTCGCGACCATGATCTGCGTGATCGGCGTGCTGGTCATGGACCTGGTCAGGCCGGCGAGCTGGCGGATGGCGTGGATTGCCGGCTTCATTCTGGCCGCACTCGGCCTGAGGATCGTGTCTTCGCCCCATTTCGAGTCCGCGCGGCGGCTCCTGGTCTGGCTGACATCGGGCGCGCAGGCCGGCATGCTGATCGGTGCGCTTGCGCTCTACCTGATCGGCGCCTTCCAGCGTCGCACGCGGCTGTACGCTGGCGCGGTTCTGGTGGTCCTGGGCCTCCTGCTGGTCAACATGTCCCCAGCCGACCCGTTTTTTCAGACCACCCAGTCCGCTGCGCAAACCGGGCTCCCATCCGCCATGACCCCGAGCCTGAGAAGCCTGATCAGCAGCCTCAATGCCTTCTGGCCGCTGATGGCGCTGGCCTACTTCATCGGCAGGATCGCTACCGTTCGTCGGAGGAACCGACCGCAGCGACGATTCGACCCGCCGGCGCGTCTTTGACGCACAACATCCGGGGCCGGTTTAAGCCCCCATTCAGCCCTTGATTTCCAATGAAGGGGACAATGTCAGGACCGAATCATCAACCTGCCATCCAAGCCCGTGCCTTCCAATCCCGCTCCTTCCTTCTACCAGCACCACATCTTTTTCTGCCTGAACAAGCGTGACGGCGAACGGGAATGCTGCCATGACAAGAATGCAGAAGCGATGCAGGCCTACGCCAAGAAGCGGGTCAAGCAACTCGGGCTGAATGGCCCCGGACAGGTCCGGGTCAACAAGTCCGGATGCCTCGACCGGTGCGAACTGGGGCCGGTGGCAGTCGTTTATCCGGACAACGTCTGGTACACCTATGTCGACGAAAGCGATATCGACGAGATCGTGGAGTCGCACCTGCGCGACGGCAAGCCGGTCGAAAGACTGCGCCTGCCGGACGCCTGACCGGTTCGCGGTCGGCAGGGACGCAGGACCATGAACTCCGCGACCAGGCTGCTGACGGTAACCGGGCCGATCGGACCGATCGACTGTGCGCTGGACCTGCCGCCCTCGGCCGGGGTCAGTGCCATCGCCGTCATTGCACATCCCCACCCGCTGTTCGGCGGCACGCGGGACAACAAGGTCGTCCAGACGATCTCCCGCGCGCTGCTTCAGGCGGGTTGCGCCTGCTGGCGCCCGAACTTCCGCGGCATCGGTGGCACCGCCGGGACATTCGACAATGGCCAGGGCGAGGCGCAGGACCTCTTGTCGGTAATCGAGCAGGCGAGCGTCGACGAGTCCGCGCAGAACTTGCCCAGGCCTATCCCGCTGTACCTGGCGGGATTCTCGTTCGGCAGCTTCGTTCAGACGATGGTGGCCCAGGAGATAGACCGGGAGCGATTCGACCTGGCGCCGATGATTCTGGTCGGCACGGCAACCACGAACTTCGAGGTTCCCACCGTGCCGCCGGAGTCGATAGTCATCCATGGCGAGGTCGACGACGTCGTTCCGCTGCAGTCGGTCCTGGACTGGGCCAGGCCCCAGAGCCTGCCGGTCACGGTTATCCCGGGCAGCGGCCACTTTTTCCACGGCCAACTGAATCGCGTCAAGTCGCTGGTCCTGCGCAATCTGGGGGTCGGCAATGGGTGAAACCGGAGGCTCGAGCCAGGCTCGGGAAACGCTCGATCGGACGGTCCGCGCGAGCTTGTGCTTTGCGCGAACGGAACTCGGCAATCAGCAGGTCCGGCGGAGCCGGACGGTGCTGCCGATGCATATCGCCCGCCTGCTGCTGCTCTTCGAGAGCCCCCAGACCGTCGAGGATCTGAGGCAGATGATCGACCAGCCCTGGCTGCCGGAAGCCCTGATCGAGCTCGAGCGGCGGCGCCTGATCCTGCGAGTCTCCCGCCAACTGGCGTCCGCGCAAGGGACCGCCCCGGACACAACCATTCGACCGGAGGACACCGGCGATGCCATGCTGGACCAGCGCCGCCATCAGACGCGCCTGATGTTCCTGCAGCAGTTGGGTACGCTGGGCACCGACATGGCAAGGAGGATCGACCAGTGCCGATCCGACCTGGAACTGGACGACTTGATGCCGCAGGTCAACAGCCTGATCGAGGCGATTGCGGGCCACGAAGCCCTGGGCCAGTTCCGCCAGCAGACCGCGCGCAGCAGCTGACCGGGGTCGGACGCGTAACGCAGGCAGGCCCCCATGGACGCCAACACCCGCACTCTGCATCCTGCGCCGGACAGTCACCCCAGCACCCATGAGATGCGTCGTGCAGACGGACCGGCCGAGCCGGCCGCCGCAGGCGAAGCCACCCGACCGGATCCCCGCCTCGTCTTTGCCAAGACCCTGGCCGGCAACCAAGCGGTGCGCACGCCCGGCCAGCGCGTGTCCCTGGCCGCGCGCCGCCTGCTGATGCTGTTTGACGGCCAGCGATCACTGGCGCAGTTGCCCCACATCGTCCGTCCGGACGAAGTTCCGACGCTGCTGCAGGAACTGGAAGCCCATGGCCTGATCACGCTGGCCGGCCGGCTGAGCGAAGACCTCGCCACCGCGAGTATCCACCCCGATCTCAAGATGGCGCAGATCAAGCGCTCGCTCGCGGGCGTCTTCGAGCGTGAACTGGGGGATCAGGCCAGCGTCCTGGAAGCGCGGGTTCAGGACTGCGTAAACCTGGTGGTGTTGCGCAACGTGCTGCGCGAAGTGATCACGCTGGTGGCGCAACGCAAGGACGACGCCGCCGCGGACCGGATCGCCCTGATCGTCAAGACGCACGGTCCGTTCTAGAGCCTGCCCTTTTAACCCTCTGCACGGCCGGCCCGCCATTGGTCGGCCGCCTGCGTACTGATATCGCAACACCCCAGGGGCCAGGCGAGCCGGATGGCATAATGAATGGTCAGGAACCGTCCTCCGCGCGACCGCCCTGCCGGCGCGTTCGCCCGGGACATCACCCGCGCTTCGAGCGTTGACCACATCCCATGACCACACCCGTTTGCCGCCCGTCTGCCTTACTTTGCGGTCCCCACGCACTGCCCGCCATCCTCCAGCTTGCCGCTGAAGCGATCATTCGCGCTGCTTCAGTGGCTCGCCGCCGTCTTTTGCGGCGCCCCGCACTGACCGCGCTCCTCACCGGATCGCTGTTGCTCGGAACGGGCATTGTGTCCGCTGCGGCCCAGGTTCCGGCGCCGGA
>JBBRJB010000370.1:0-3924 GCA_038220085.1 Burkholderiales bacterium | reverse complement strand
TGGCGCCGCCAGCAGGTGGCCGAGCCGCTGCGCCATGAGATCACGCCCAAGAACATCCTGATGATCGGGCCCACCGGCGTCGGCAAGACCGAGATCGCGCGTCGACTGGCGCGTCTGGCCAATGCGCCCTTCATCAAGGTCGAGGCCACCAAGTTCACGGAAGTCGGCTACGTCGGCAAGGATGTGGACTCCATCATCCGCGACCTGGTGGAAGCGGCCATCAAGCAGCAGCGCGACCAGGAGAAGCGCCGGCTCGATTCGCGCGCCCGCGATGCCGCCGAGGAGCGGATCCTGGATGTCCTGCTGCCGCCGACCTCGCGACCCGTCGGCGCCTCCGGGTCGATCGGCTTGAATGTCGGCGAGGACAGCCCGCGCGTGGAGGACTCAGCCACCCGCCAGAAGTTCCGCAAGCGCCTGCGTGAAGGCGACCTGGACGACAAGGAGATCGAAATCGATCTGGCGCAGGCGATGCCGTCGATGGAGCTGATGGGGCCCGCCGGCATGGAGGAACTGACGCAGCAGTTGCAGGGCATGTTCGCCGGCATGCAGGGCAAGAAGAAGACGCGCAAGCTCAAGATCAAGGAGGCGATGAAGCTGCTGGTCGATGAAGAGGCCGGCAAGATGGTCAACGACGAGGAGATCAAGACGCAGGCGCTTGCCAACGTCGAGCAGAACGGCATCGTCTTCCTGGACGAGATCGACAAGATCGCCGTGCGCAGCGAGATGAGCGGCGCGGACGTCTCTCGTCAGGGCGTTCAGCGCGACCTGCTGCCGCTGGTGGAAGGCACCACCGTCAGCACCCGCTACGGCATGGTGAAGACCGACCACATCCTCTTCATCGCCTCGGGCGCCTTCCATCTCTCCAAGCCGTCGGACCTGATCCCGGAAATGCAGGGCCGCTTTCCGATCCGGGTAGAACTCTCGTCGCTGTCGGTGGAGGACTTCGAGCGGATCCTGACCGAAACCGATGCCAGCCTCACCAAGCAGTACCAGGCGCTGCTGGCCACCGAGGATGTCACGATCGACTTCCGTCCCGAGGGCATCCGGCGCCTGGCGGAGATCGCCTTCAACGTCAACGAGACCACCGAGAACATCGGTGCGCGGCGCCTGCACACCGTGCTGGAGCGCCTGCTGGAGGAAGTGTCCTTCAAGGCCAGCCGCCAGAGCGGGCAGTCGCTCGTGGTCGACGCCGCCTTCGTCGACGAGCGCCTGGGCGAGATCGCCGCCAACGAGGACTTGTCGCGCTACGTGCTGTAGCGCGGCGTTCACGCAGCCTTGCGCGCCTTGCGTTCCTCACGTACTTTGATCGCCAGTGCAAGTCCACCCAGTATCAGCAGTGCGCCCGGGCTGTGCGCGCGCGCCGGCCTGGTTCTGCCGCGCCACTCCTGGTTGTTGCTGTCGTTCCCTCCCGCTGACTGCCCTTCCTTTCGAGCATTGCCGACCTCGGTGGCGTTGCGGTTGGCAGTGTCTTCCGCACCCTGGGCGACCGTGTCGGCCATCTGCGCGCCGCGTTGGCCCATCGGCTGCTCGGGGCCGGTGGTGGAGTCATGGTGGGTCTGGTGTTCCATCTCCGCGTTGAGTTCGCCGCCAGTGATGATGAAGATAACCATGATCCAGAGCCAGGTCATGAAGCCGATGATCGCGCCGAGCGAGCCGTAGGTTTCGTTGTAGGTGCCGAAGTTGGATACGTACCAGGAGAAGAGCATCGAGGCGATAATGCCCACCAGCACGGCGATCGCAGCGCCCGGGGTTATCCATTTCCACTGGGCCTTGGATCGGCTCGGCCCCCATCGGTAGAGCGCTGAGAGGGCGAACAGGCCGGCCGTTACCAGGACCAGGGCGCTGGCGGCCTGCACCAGGAGTTGGACCTGGCTCCCCAGGCCCAGGACATTCAGGATCAGCGGCAGCACCGCCGGCAGTATCACCACCACCGCGACGATGGTGAGCAGCATCACCATCGCCCCCAACGTGAAGGCCAGGGAGGCGAGTGTCAGCTTGATGAAGTTGCGCTTCTCGGCCTCGTCGTAGGCGACATTCATTGCCTGGAACAGCGCCTTCATGCCGTTGTTCGTACTCCAGAGCGCTATTGCCAGCGAACCGGCCAGCGCGAATCCCAAGCTGCTGCTAGCCTGGCTTGAAAGCCGCTGCAACTGTTCGCCGACGATCTCCTGGCCGCCGCCGGGCAGAAACTTCTGCAGCAGCGACAGGTGCTGCTGCACGCTTGCCGGATCGGTAAACAACCCGTACAGCGACACCAGCGCTGTCAGCGCCGGCACCAGGGATAACAGCAGGTAGAAGGTCACGCCCGCGGCGACCAGCAGCACCCGGTCGTTCGTAAACTCGCGATACACGCGCAGCGCGATTTCCTTCCACCCCTGGGCGGGGATTTCAGTGGGCTTGGCGGCATCCCGTCCGAGCGGGTGGGTGGCGGCGACTGAGGACATGGCAAGTGGGCTCGGTGGCCGTGAAGTGGCGGTGCCCTCAGGGGGCAAGTTATGGGCCCGCCCGCCGAATCCCGCCGAATCCCGCCGATTCCCCTGCGCGCGGGCCCGAAACCAATGGGCGTAGCGCCCTAGCCTAGCGGGCCGCTTGGCGAACGGCCTGGAACTCCCGCAGGATCGGCGCGGATTCCGCTGCTTCTGCAAGCTCCTCAAGCGTGAGCGAAAGCTTGCGACGCCAGTTGGGATGCTCGTCCGACGTCGCCGGGATGTTGACCGGGTCGACCTCGTTGGTCAGGTCGTCGATCTGCACCATCGCCAGCACCGCCGGCGTGCGCGCGAGGAATGCATGAACCGCCTGGTTCAGCGCAGGGATATCGATGTAGCCGGCTTTACCCTCTCCGTTGCCGCCACCCGCCAGCAGTCCTTCCCCGCGAAGCGCCTTCAACAGCAGGGCGCTGTCGTCGGTGCGCATCTTGCGCTGCTTCGCGGCTTCGTCGCCCTGGCCGAACAGGCCGAGCTTCTCCTTCAATACAAGGTCGCGGCCTTGCCACCAGCCGTGCATCGTCGGCAGGTCGTGGCTGCCGGCCACGGCCACCGCGAGGGTCGGATAGACCTCGGGCGGCAGGAAGCCGCTCGCCTCGCCGTCCGGCACTTCCTCGCGCTCGAAGGACATCACGCGATAGGAGAGGATGTTCGCTTTGGTCATCCGCTCGCGAAAGCCTTCCGGCACCGTGCCGAGGTCCTCGCCTACCACCAGGCAGCGATGGCGATGACTCTCCAGGGCGAGGATGCCGACCAGGTCCTCGATTGGATAGCGCACGTACGCGCCGTCGCGTGGGCTGCCGCCGCGCGGCACCCAGTACAGGCGCTGCAGTCCCATCACGTGGTCGATGCGAAGCCCGCCCGCATGCCGCATGTTGGCCCGCACCACGTCGATGAAGCTGCGATAGGCCTCCTCACGCAGGGCGCGCGGATGAAACGGCGGCAGGCCCCAGTCCTGGCCGGCGGGGTTGTGCAGGTCCGGCGGCGCGCCCACCTGGGCGCTGGAGACGACGGCGGCCGCGTCGGCCCAGGTCTCCGCGCCCGAGCGGTCCGCGCCCACCGCCAGGTCGCGATAGAGGCCGACCGCCATGTCGCCTTTGTCGGCGGCTGCGGCCGCATCGCCCAGCTGTTCGTCCGCCACCCATTGCAGCCAGGCCATGAAATCCACCCGCCCCTGCCGCTCCCGGGCGAAGCGCGCGGCCGCATCGGAGGTGGGTGTGCGAAACGCCTCCGGCCATTCATGCCAGTCGGGCCGCGGTGGATCCTGCGACGCGAAGTGCTCGCGCAACGCGAAGAACAGGCAGTGCCGCGCCAGCGCCTCGCCGCCCTCGCGCCGGAAGGTGTCGAAGGCCTCCCGGCGCGCATTGTGGTCGGCGCTGGTGAACGCCTGGAACAGCAACTCCAGCACCGGCAGTTTGAGCGCGGCGACGCTGGTGTAGTT
>JBBRJB010000369.1:0-3927 GCA_038220085.1 Burkholderiales bacterium | reverse complement strand
CCCAGCGCCCGCGCCCGCTGCGGACTGAACCCGTAAGGTTCGCCTTCATAGAGCAGCTTGATGAGTACCGAGAGGCCCGGCGCAACGAAAATCCTGTCCTTGTGCGCCTCCAGCATGTCCAGCGCTTCTTCGTCGGTATAGCTCGCGTGATAGATGACGTCGGCGCCATGGCGCAGCGCCATCTTGACCGATTCGCAGGAGCGGGCGTGGACGGACACTCGCTTGCCGCGAATCTTCGTCTCCTTCACCGCCATGGCGACTTCCTCATCGGAAATCCAGGTGGTCTGGGCCGGGGCATCCTCCAGGATATTGTCGCCCGACAGGTTGACCTTGATCGAGTCAACGCCGTACTTCAGGAACGTCCGGACGACCTTGCGCATCTCCTCGGGGCCGCTGACGACGGCGCCGAAGTTGTACTCCGGGTACTGGATGTGCGGCAGGCTCTCGTCTCCCAGGTTGCCCAGGACGGTGATTTCCTGGCTGGCTGCGAGGTAGCGCGGCCCGGGCAGCATGCCCGAATTGATCGCGTTGCGGATGACGATGTCGAGCCGCGGCTTGGCGGCCGCGGCGCCCACGCAGGACGTCCAGCCGTGCTCCAGGTATTTCCTGGCGACGTGGGCGACCCAGAGCGTGTGCTCCTCGGGCGGCATCACCTGGATGCCGTCAAGCGAAGCGGAATTGTTCCAGGAGAAGTGGGTGTGGGCCTCGGTCATCCCCGGCATCAGGGTGGCGCCGGCGGCGTCCACGACCACCGCGCCGCTGGACGGCATCATCCGCGCGCCCGCGCCGCTGCGGCTTACCCGGCTGATTCGGTTGCCCTGCACCAGCACTTCGCCGGCGTAGGCTCCGGCGCCGCTGCCGTCGAGGATCCGCACGTTAGTGAACAGGTAGCTTCCCATCGCTGTCTCCCTAGGAGTCCGTCGGAGTATGAATCGGGGTCATGATTTGACCGCCGACAGACTCCTGGGGGCCTGTCGGCGGCCGAAAGAGGTCACGCCGCCGTCAGCGACAGGCCGCTTCGGGCGGAGCGGATTTCGGGCGCCTTGTGGAACTGGCCGTCTTTCATCACCGCGAGTATCCGCTGAGGCTGCTGCAGGATCCGGATATCGGCAAGCGGATCGCCGTCGATGAGGAGCAGGTCCGCCAGGTAGCCGTCGCGGATCATCCCCAGCTCGCTGCCCATCATCATCACCTGGCCGCCCAGCTGAGTGGCCGACAACAGCGCTTCCATGGGCGTGAAGCCGAGGTGGCGCACGAAATACTCGAGGTCCTTGGCGTTGGTGCCGTGTGGCATCCAGGCAAAGCCGTAGTCCCCGCCCGGCAGGATCCGGATGCCACGGCGCTTCATCTTCCGGAGCGTCTCGATGGCCATCTCGAGCTCCCGGTGATAACCCATGTCGCGGGCGGCATCCGGCGTGATGCCCCAGGGCGCGGCGTTGTACGAGGTATTGACCAGCCAGCCCAGCCCCGGCGCGACGAAGTGCTTGTCCTTGTTGGCCTCGAGCATGTCCAGCGCCTCCTCGTCGGCGAAGCTGGCGTGGAAGATCAGCTCGATACCGTGCCGCACGCACTGCTTGACCGATTCGCTCGAACGGGCATGGGCGGCGAGCCGCTTGCCCCGGATCCGCACTTCCTCCACCGCGGTTGCGATCTCGGCATCGGTCATCTGCGTGATTTCCGCCCCCATCCCGGCGATGTACTCGCCGGAAAGATTGAGCTTGATCGTGTCGACCCCGTACTTCATGAAGGTCCTCACGCAGCGCCGCATCTCCTCGGAACCGCTCACCACCGCACCGAAGCTGAACTCCGGGTACGGCAGGTGAGGCGGCGATTCGTCACCCAGGCCGCCGGGCACTGTGATTTCCTGGCTGGCGGCCAGATACCGCGGGCCGGGGATCAGGCCCGAATTGATCGAATTGCGGGTGGCCACGTCCAGCCGCGGCTTGGCGCAGGCCGCGCCGACGCAGGAGGTGAAACCATGGCTCAGGTAGCGTTCGGCGATGTGCGCGCACCAGAGGATGTGCTCCTCCAGCGGCATTTTCTGGATGGCGCCGAGGCTGGGCTGGTCGTTCCAGGAGAAATGGGTATGGGCCTCGGTCATGCCCGGCATCAGGGTCGCCCCGGCCGCATCGATGGTGTCGATGCCGGTCGTCGGCAGCGAGCGCGGGCCGCGGCCGACCTTCAGGATCCGATTGCCCTGCACCAGGACTTCCCCGGCGAAGGGTTGCGCGCCGGTGCCGTCCAGGATCCGGACATTGGTGAACAGGACGTTGCTCATCTCAGCTCCTTTCGGTCACGGCAGCATGACCCTCTAATCTTCTGGCAACGCCCGGCGATCGCCGACGCTCATGTCCCGTCACCGCCAAGGCGCGGCAGGTTGTCTCCAGTCCCACTATTTCGACGTGAGACTTGAGTCTCGGTTCGGCGAGTGACAATAATAGTCCATGGCGATGCAGCGTCAAGCAGGATGAGAAGGGCACCGGGGAAACGATCATTGCCTCCGCACCGACACCACCGATCCAGGCTCGCGGGGGATTGCCCCCTTTTCGCGGCAGCAGCGAGTTGACCTCGGCCGGCGCGCTCACCCGCCAGCGCCTGCTGGACAGCGCCTTCGCCCTCATCCAGGATCTGGGCCACGTGCCTCCGATCAGCGCGGTCGCTGCGGCGGCGGGCGTGTCCCGGGCAACCGCCTATCGCTACTTCCCTTCACGCAGCACCCTGATCGGTGCGGTCGTGGACTCAAGCCTGGGCCGCGTGCGGCGATTCGAATCGCGCCTGGACGATCCCGAGGCGCGCCTGACCGAGCTGTTTCGCACCACATTCGCGCGATTCAAGGAATTCGAGCCCCAGATGCGCGCAGCCTTGCAGCTGTCGCTCGAACACGAGGCCCTGGAGAAGGCCGGGCGCCTTGCGGAAAACCCCTATCGCCGAGGCTACCGGGTCGCCATCCTGCGCCGGACCTTCGCTCCCTTGACGCGGACCATGGAGGCCCAGGCGGTCGATCGCCTGTGCAAGGCCATGAGCCTCGTGTTCGGCATCGAACCCTACGTGGTCCTCAAGGATATCTGGGGCTGCGACAACGCGGAAGTCGAGCAGATCGCCTCATGGATCGCCGATGCGCTGCTGAGGCAGGCGCGGGCCGATGCGGCCGTGGCAGCCGCCGCCCCGCCCGGTCCGCGGAGCGCGGGCCCGGTCGCCTCCATCGCGCCGGTTAAACGACAGGCGCGGACGCCGGGCGGATAGCCCCGGCAAAGGGAGGTCACGTCGGCTGAAACTGGCCCTGCGGCGTTAAGGACCAAGGTCATCAGGGCAGGCCGCTTCGGCAACGACGTACCGCCATTCGTCGCTGCCAACGGCCATCCGGGAGCGGCGAATCCGTGCCCCTCGAAGAGCGTGAGAAGCTGATGGCTGTTTCGCGACAGTGTTCGCGACATTGGGCACCGAAGTTGCCCGCCGGCTGGAATACTCGGAACTTTCCGGCCCGGGGCTTATTGAAGATCAATCACGAGTCGAGGTAGTTTGTGAAGCGAATCTACATGGCCGGCAGCGGTGGCATGCTGGGTCAGGCCTTCCAGGACGTGTTCAGTCAGGGCTATGAACTGAGGTGCACGGACAAGGACGTCAACGAGAGCTGGCTCAGCCTGCTGGATTTTCGCGACTTCGACGCCTACCGCACGGACGTCGAGTCCTTCAAACCCGACTATCTCTTCCACCTCGGCGCCCACACGGACCTCGAGTATTGCGAAGAGAATATTCACGATGCCTACCTGACCAACACCTCGGCCGTCGAAAACGGGGTTCATATCGCCAACAAGCTGGACATCCCGTTGCTTTACATCAGCACCGCGGGCATCTTCGACGGCAGCAAGGACACTTTCGACGATTGGGACCTGCCCAATCCATTGGGCCACTACGCCCGCTCCAAGT
>JBBRJB010000368.1:0-3937 GCA_038220085.1 Burkholderiales bacterium | reverse complement strand
CCGGTCCACTTGCCGTCGTCGCCATACTGCGACAGCAGCGGTTCGATCTCGTGGCTGCGCGGCAGCACCGCGAGGGGGCCCTGCTCCATCCCGCAGTCGTACAGATACGTGCCCACCGTCAGGGGCGAATAGTTGGTATGCGGCCAGAACGCGATGTCGTAGTGCCACTTGACTTCCTCGCCGCCGGCAAGCCATTTGAAGTTGAGCTTGGAATGGTGGAACTTGACGTCGGGGCCGACCAGGTCCGACACGATGTCGGGCAGGACGGACTCGGTCACGTAGGCCCAGTAAACCGGATCGTGCTCAACCGGTCTGGACACCCGCCGCAGGCGCGGGGCGTCGCTGCGGTGGCCGGGCTCCAGGTCGAAGATCTCGTCCGACTGGCTGACGCCGCGGCTTCTCTGGACGAGCTTGTCGGTGGCTTCCCGCAATCTTGCCAACCAGGCGTCATCGATGATTCCCGGCAGCAGCAGATAGCCTTCACGAAAGTAGAACTCGCGCTGCTCCTGCGTGAGGACCACGGGTTCGATGGTGAGAATCTCATCGGGTGTCATGGACATCTCCTCGGCAAAGGCGGCACGCGGTTGCGACGCCGCCGGATTCAGTTCAGCCGCAGCAGCACGCTGGGCAGCCAGGTGACCAGGCCGGGCCAGATCATCACCACCGCGAGCGTTGCGAACTGCAGCAAGATGAAGGGAACCACCCCGCGATACATGTCGGCGATCGTGATCTCCGGTGGCGCAACCGCGCGCAGGTAGAAGATCGCCGGGGCCATCGGCGGCGTCAGGTAACTGGTCTGGATCACGATCAGGAACAGGATGCAGAACCAGACCGGATCGAAGCCGGCAGCCTTGACCAGCGGCGTGAAGATCGGGATGAAGATCAGCACGATCGAGATCCAGTCCAGGAAGAAACCGGTCAGCGCGACGATGAACAGCATCATGGATATCAGCATCCACGGCGAGAGCTTCATCTCCTGGATGAGGGTGCTGGCGGTGTTGATGCCGCCGCCGCCGATGAACACCCCGGTGAACAGGGTGCCGGCGAGGAGCACCGCCATGATCATCGCAGTGATCGTCAGCGTCTTGAGCAGCGCCTCGTAGAGGCCGCCCAAGGTGAACCGGCCGTACAGCGCAGTGAGCAGGACCGAGCAGAAGGCGCCGATGGCAGCGGCTTCCGTCGGCGAGGCCCAACCCAGCAGGATCGACCCCAGCACTGCAAAGATCATGAACACCGGCGGCAGCAGGTTGGTGGTGGTGATCCAGACCTTGCGCGCGAAGGGCGGCTCGTCCGGCTCCGGCGGGATCCGCGGGCCCATTTCGGGCTTTGCGATGCACAGCGCGAGGATGTAGATCAGGTAGAAGGCGGCCATGATCAGGCCCGGGAAGAGCATCCCGTACATCAGGTCGCCGACCGAGAGGTCCGCCAGCGGACCCATCACGATCACGACCACCGAGGGCGGGATGATCGTACCCAGGGAGCCGCCGGCGCAGATGGTGCCGCTGATCAGCCCCTTGCTGTAGCCGTAGCGCAGCATCACCGGGATCGTCAGCAAGCCGACCACCGATTCGGTGGCGCCGATGACGCCGCTGGAGGCCGCGAAGATGATGCACATCAGCACCGTCGCCAGGGCGAGTCCGCCCGGCAGCCGCCGCGTCCAGATGTGGATCGCTTCGAACAACCGGTCTGCAATGCCGGATTTCTCGAGCATGGCGCCCATGAAGACAAACAGCGGAACCGCTGCGAGCACGAAGTTGGACGAGAGGTCGTCGATCTTCTCGATGAACTGGTAGACGACTTTGTCGCTGAAGATGACCATCCCGAACAGGACGGCAGTGATCATCATCGCAAACGCCACCTGCACGCCGAGGAACATCAGCAGGAATGCGACCGGCAGCATCAGGAAAGGGAACCAGTCCATGCTCACTGCTCCGCGCGCGGCGCGCGCACGCGTGCCACCGACTTGAGCAGTTCAGCGAGGACCTGCAGGGCGAGCAAGGCGAAACTGACGGTGAAGACCAGCCGGAACGGCCATACCGGCGGATTGAACGCGGACTGGCCGCTGCGCTCGCCACGGCTGTAGCCGGCCACCAGGTACTCCATCAGCATCCAGCTCAGCCACGCTAGCAAGGGGAGCATCACCGCATACGCCGCGGTATCGATCACGGCGCGGGTGCGTGGCGACATCGCACTGGTGAAGACGTCGATGCGGATATGCACGCCTTGCTTCAGGGTGTATGCCAGCCCCAGCAGGAAGTGCGAGCCGGTCAGGATGTAGCCGATCTCGTAGGCCCAGTCGGTGGGCGCGCCCAACACGTAGCGCGAGAAGACCTCATAGCAGGTAGCCAGTACCAGGGGCACCAGCAGCATGGCCGCGCCGACGCCGATCACGGTCACCATGTTTTCGATCTGTCGGATCAGGTACGACACGGTCTGTTTCTCCGGCAGCGGGATAGCGCCAAGGAATGCCTCGGGCTGGCGGGCATCGACAGCCAGGCGAGGGTGCAGCAAATGAGGGGCGCGCCGCGTAAACGGCTACCCCGATCCCCAGCACCCGCCGCGGATCGGGCTCAGCCCGGCCGCTGGCGGCGCCCCCTGGGGGAGGCACCGCAGGCGCTTCGGGGGAGCCACTACGATGGCTTGACCTTCACCTTGCGCCAGGAGTCGGCGTTGCGCCAGGCCTCGTCAAAGGCCATCTGGCTCTTGTAGACCTCGGAAAACCACTTGTACTTGCCTTCCGCGGCGGTCTTCGCGGCCCAATCCAGGCCGAGCTTGCGGGCCGCGAACTGGACCTCGTCGTCGAGTTCGATCATTTCGACGCCTTGCTCCTTGAAGAACGCGAAGGCCTTGACGTCTTCGGCGCCGATCCTCAGCCAGCTTTCCATGGTGACCAGTTCCGCGACCACTTCCACCAGCTGCTGGTCGGCCGGCGGCATCTTGGCCCACACCTCTTTGTTGACCACCAGCTCCATCGGCGCAGTCGGCTGGTGAACGCCGGGGTAGGAGAGGTACTTGGCCACCTTGTGGAAACCCGGGGAGATGTTTTCCCACAGGGTGCCCCACTCGACCGCGTCGATCGCGCCGCGTTCGAGCAACGGGTAGACGTCGCCGCCGGCGTTGGTGACCGGCGCCGCGCCCAGGTCGCGGGACATTTCGAGCCAGGCGCCGGCGGTGCGCAGCTTCAAGCCCTTGAGGTCGGCCAGGCTCTTGACCGGCTTGCGCGAGTGCAGGAAGACCTCGGCGGTGCGGATGAACAGTGGGATCGAGATGATGCCGTCGGTATCGTCCCGGAACTTGCGCTGCAATTCCTTGCCGCCTCCCTGGTAGATCCAATGCAGCATGCGCTCGGTGTCGAAGCTGCCGGCGTAGCCGCCGAAGAGCACGGTGGTCTGGTCCTTGCCCCAGTCATAGCCCATCCAGGTATGGCCGACCTCGGCCAGGCCGTTCTTGACGGTCTCGGGTACCTTCAGCGCATTGCCGAGCGCGCCGCCCGGAAAGGTCTGGATCTTGAAGCGACCGCCGGACAGCATCGCCATCCGCTCGGCGAAGGCCTTGGCGCCGATGTCCATCAGCGGGCCGCCGGGCCATGCGGTCGCCATCTTCCAGTTGTACGTAGGGCCGGTCTGCGCCTGCGCCAACGATGCCGCGCCCAAGGCGAGCGAGCCGGCGGTACCGGCGGCACCCGCGCGAATGAAGTCACGCTTGTTCATTGTCATCCTCCTGTTTTACCCGATCGGATGATCGGGCCCTCATCTGCGGCCCATCCGTAGACCGCTTGCGTATGGTCGACGATTGATACCTCAACACCACATCATTAATATATTAGGGGAGGGACGATAGGGGGCCGGGGGGCTCTTGTCAAGGAATTCCACAGTCCCAAGGCGCGCATGAGGGGCGCGCAATAGCCGGGACGGCCTGAGGCGCGGCGTCGTCCCCG
>JBBRJB010000367.1:0-3938 GCA_038220085.1 Burkholderiales bacterium | reverse complement strand
AGGCGAATTCCGGTCACCGGCAACGGGATCATGCCGCCAACCGGCGTACCGGGTGAGACTTTGCTCCAGGTCCAGCAATTGGCGATGGGCCTGAGTCGCGAGCGGATCACCGAGCCCACCGGCTGCATGTTCGGATCCGGGCGAATCCGCCCTCCCTGAAAGGACCGCCGTATCGCGGGTACGCCCGGCCGGGGACGGCTGCAGCAGGGCCAGTCGCGCGAGGGACTGCCGCGCCTGATCGAGCGACAGGATCGCAAGATTGAACAGGGCCTTGCGCTCTGCCGTGGCTGTGGCCGCGTCGTCTGCGCTCGACGCCTTGCCCGCCGCCGCGTTGGCGCGCTGGTCCGGCGGCGCCGCCAGGAGGATCCGGCGATACGCGTCGATCGCCGCCCCGATCGAGCCGGTGCGCTGGTGCAGGTTTCCGATCCGCAGCCAGGCGAGCCAGGTGTGGTCCGGCCCCAGTTCCGCCAGGGACTCGTACAGTCGGATCAGCGATGCAGCGTCATCCGGCTGCCTTGCTTCGCGATAGCGCGCTTCCGCCTCCTCTTCGAGCCGATGCAGGGTTCGGGCTGCGAGCGGGCGGGCGAGCACGAGCGGCGAGGGAAGGACGGGGGATGAAGCGACTGTGGCAGTCGGCTGAGCAGCGAGCGGGGGGCTCAGCAGCATCGCTCCCAGGAACGAAAAGACCAGCAGCGTCATACGCTTCAATCGGTCAGGAGCGGTTGCCGGATCCGCGATCCGGGACTGCACCGCAATGCCCCGCCCGACCAGCGGGCTGCTGAAGATGTCGGAGGCCGGAACCAGCAATGGACGCACGCCCGGGCGCAGGCCCAGCCGGGCAGCCTCGCCTGTACGCATCTCCAGAACATGACGGGCATGGATGCAAGCGCGGATGCGCGCCGGTGGCAATTCGGCACAACGAACGACGACGCCCTCCTCGTCCAGGAAGACGAGGTCGATCGGATAGCGCATCCCGAAGCCATGGACGCAAACGCCGCGAAGCAGCAGAGCGCATCCGGGCGCGGGGGGCGGGCCGCCGAGCAGGCCTCTCGCACGCGCCAGGAAGCTTGCGGCCTCCCGCACAAGCAAGACCGGTGGCATGACCGGTGGCATGACCGGTGACATGGCCGGTGACGCGACGGGCGCACCGCGCAGCGACTCAGGGTTGTCAGCCAAGGATGCCCTCCTGAATCACCCGCACGACAACCGGGAACAGGACGATGACGAAGGTGCAGGGAAAGATGCAGGTCATCAGCGGAAACAGCATCTTGACCGGCGCCTTCAAGGCCAGCGCTTCGGCGCGGAGGAACCGCTCCGTTCGACGTTGTTCAGCCTGCGCGCGCAGTATCGGACCGAGGCTGGAGCCCTGCCGCTCTGCCGTGAGCACCGCCGCCACCCAGGCGGTGATCGCCGGCATTCGAAGTCGTTCCGAAAGTCCGCGCAAGGCTTCGCTGCGAGTACGTCCCGCCCGGATATCCCGGAGTACGCGCTGCAGTTCATCGCTGAGCGGACCCTGCGGCCCCTTGTCGGCGGCATGTTGCAGGGCTCCGGTGATGTTGGCCCCCGCCTCGATCGCCAGAGTGACCACGTCCAGATAGAAGGGCAGCGCCCGGGCGATGCGCCGCACCCTGCGCTCTACCCGGTCAGTCAACCAGCTGAACGGCAGGAATGCGCCGAGCATGGCCACGCCCAGCAGGACGGCCGTGCGCGGTATGCCGAGTGGCCAGGTGACCGCGATCAGCATCAGGACCGATGCGAGCGCAGCGGCTGCCTGCCCGGCAACGAACTGATCGACAGTGAGAGCGTACTCAAGGCCGGACTGTCGCAGGCGATCCAGCAGCCGCACGCGAATCGACCGCGGAAGCAAGGGCCCTATCCAACTTGCGACCGGTCTGATGAACCAGCCGATCCAACGCCAATAGGCCGGTGGCGGATCCCGGTATTCGCGGCTCTCCGGCGGTACCGCGGCCAGCAGGCGCCCGAGCAACCCGAGCAGCAACGCGGACATCGCGACGACCGAGCCAACCGCCAGCAGCGGCCGGATGGATTCCGCAAGAGCGGGCAGGTCGCCGGCTGCGTCCATCAGATGTCGATGGCCATGATCCGGCGCATCAGGAGAAGACCGGCCAGTTCCAGAACCCCGATGACTCCGCAGACCATCCGCCCCTGCCAACTGGCGAACAGCGGCGCCATGGACTGCGGCTCCAGGGCAAATAGCGCAGCGGCTACTCCGATCGGCAGCAGGGCCATGATCCAGCCCTGAAGTCGGCCCTGGGCGGTCAATGCGCGGATCTTGGCCTCCACCGTGAGCTTGCGACGGATGGTGTCCGCCAGCCGCTCCAATGTCTCCGCAAGGTTGCCGCCGCTGTTCCCCGCTATGCGCACGGCTGCAGTGAACAGGCGCAAGTCATCGCCGCCCATGCGCCGCTCCAGGCTCCCCAGCGCGTCATCGAGCGTCACCCCCAGCCTCTGCTCACGCATCACCAGTTCGAACTCCTGGCCGCAGGGCCGGGGCATCTCCGCCGAAGTCCTGCGCAGCGCGAGCGGCAGGCTGGCACCGGATCGGATGGCGCCGGCAACCAGCATCAGGGCATCCGGGAGTTGCTCGGCGAACCGCAGCCGGCGTGCCTTTGCCAGCCGGATCAGCAGCAGATTCGGCAACAAGGCGAGTAGGACCAGCGATGCCGCCACCGCGAGCCACGACCTGGTCAGCGCCCAGGCACCTGTCAGCACCAACGCCGCAACCAGGAGGTTCATCTGGAAGAGGCGCTGTGCATCGACAAACAGCAGGAGGTCGTTCAGGCGCCGCCCGACGTCACCGGTAAAGCGACGGTGATAGCGATTGCCGGCAAGGGCCCCGCCTGTGACCAGCAACAGCATCAGCAATGCCACCGCAAGCATCAGCGCAATACCGGCCGCGATCAACCAGGCCGAGTCGGGCAGCGACAGCGCGGTGCCGCTCATCGTGCTCACCGCGTCCTTTGCGGCCGGGCCGCATCACCGTGGCCGGCATCGCCGCCGACTGCAGCGTCCCGGGCGTCCGACCTGCCCCTCGACTCCTCGAACAAGGACAGATCAACGGCGACGCCGCGCTCGGCCAGCGATTCGTAAAAGCCGGGGATGGCGCCACAGGCCTGATGCATGCCCCGGATGCGACCCATTTCACAGGCCGACTCGACAAATCGGAACAATTCCTGAGTCTGGACCCGTCCGGATTCGATGCCGGTGACTTCGGTGACCGACGTTATTCTGCGGCTGCCGTCGCGAAAACGGGCTTGATGAACGATGATATCCACGGCACTGGCGATCTGTTCGCGAATGGCACTCACCGGCAGGTCGACGCCGCCCATCAGGGTCAATACCTCCAGGCGCGACAAGGCATCACGCGGGGTGTGGGCATGCAGCGTCGTGAGGGAACCCTCAGGTCCGGTATTCATGGCCTGGTGCATGTCGTGTGCCTCGCTCCCACGGCATTCACCGACGATGATCCGGTCCGGGCGCATTCTCAGCGCGTTCCGGACGAGGTCGCGAATGGTGACTGCGCCCCGCCCTTCCGCGTTGGGTGGACGCGCCTCGAGCGCGACCAGGTGATCGTGACGCAACCGCAGTTCAGCCGCGTCCTCGATCGTGATCAGTCGCTCCGTCGACGGGATGAGATTGGAGAGCACATTGAGCAGCGTCGTCTTGCCCGAGCCGGTCCCCCCGGACACCACGATGCTCTTGCGTTCTTCTACGCAGATGCGGAAGAACTCCATCATTGCCGGGGAGGCGCTGTCGCGAACCACGAGGTCCTGCGGTGAAAGCACCGCCCGATTGAACCGTCTGATGGTGAGCGTCGGTCCTTTCAGCGCGACCGGCGGAATGATCGCATTCACCCGCGAACCGTCGGCCAGTCGGGCGTCCACCAGGGGCGATGCCTCGTCGATGCGCCTGCCCAG
>JBBRJB010000366.1:0-3946 GCA_038220085.1 Burkholderiales bacterium | reverse complement strand
CTGGACAAGCCGAGCGGTGCCTTGGTGCGCAGCGTCGAGCAGGGAGCGCCGGCGGACAAGGCGGGCATCGAAGTGGGCGATATCATCCAGAAGTTTGCCGACCGTACCATCGAGCGATCAAGCGACCTGCCACGGATCGTCGGTAATACCAAGCCGGGCACCCAGGTGCCGATGGAGATCTGGCGTCGCGGCGCGAACCGGCAGATCACCGTGACCGTCGGCGAGATGACGCCCGATCGTACCGCCAGCGCCGGCCCGCAAGGCACGCCCGCGCCGGACAAGCCGGCGGTCAAGGCGAACTGGCTCGGCGTGGTGGTCAACGACCTGTCCGGTGCACAACAGAAGGAACTGCGCACCAAGGGTGGCGTCGTCGTCGAATCAGTGGAAGAGAGCGGCGCGGCAGCCCAGGCGGGGCTGCGGGTCGGCGACGTGCTGCTTCAGGTGAACAACCAGGACATCCAGTCTGCCGAGCAGTTCAACGCGGTGGTGGGGCGCCTGGACAAGCGCAAGACCCTGGTCGTCCTGGTCCGGCGCGGCGAGGCAGCCCAGTACATTCCTATCAAGCCTTAGCCGCACAAGCGGCAGGCGCTGACCGGGGCTCCTGCCGGGTGGAGCCCCGCCCCACTACAATAGCGGTTTGCCCGCGGAAGGGCTGCGGCTTTTTGCCCGGCACTTCCGGTGCGCCCTGGGGATCGCCCCGGGTGCCTCGCCATTTCCGTCCGGGATCGTCCAGCGGGCCCGTTCTTCTCATAATGCAGCATATTCGCAATTTCTCCATCATCGCCCACATCGACCACGGCAAGTCGACCCTGGCTGACCGTCTGATCCAGCGCTGCGGCGGCCTGTCGGATCGGGAAATGGAAAAGCAGGTGCTCGACTCGATGGACCTGGAGCGTGAGCGTGGCATCACGATCAAGGCCCAGACCGCGTCGCTGCGTTATCGGGCGAGAGATGGGCAGGAATACCATCTGAACCTGATCGACACGCCGGGCCACGTCGACTTCTCCTACGAGGTCAGCCGGTCGCTGTCCGCGTGCGAAGGCGCGCTGCTGGTGGTGGATGCCTCGCAGGGTGTCGAGGCGCAGACGGTCGCCAACTGCTACACCGCGATCGACCTCGGTGTCGAGGTCGTGCCGGTGCTCAACAAGATGGACCTGCCGCAAGCCGATCCGGAGAACGCCAGGCTCGAGATCGAGGATGTGATCGGCATCGATGCGAGCAAAGCCATCCCGGCGAGCGCCAAGACCGGCATGGGAATCGACGAGATCCTCGAAGCGGTCGTCGGGCGCATGCCTGCGCCCAGGGGCGATCCCGAGGCGCCGCTGCAGGCGCTGGTCATCGACTCCTGGTTCGACAACTACGTGGGAGTGGTGATGCTGGTGAGGGTGGTCAACGGCACGCTCAAGATCAAGGACAGGATCCGGATGATGGCAGCGGACGCCGTCCATGCCGTGGATCAGCTCGGCGTGTTCACGCCGCGTTCGGTGGCTCGCGACGTGCTGTCGGCCGGAGAAGTCGGCTTCGTGATCACCGGCCTGAAGGAATTGAAGGCTGCAAAGGTGGGCGACACGCTCACTCATGTCAGCGCGCCCGCGCGCGAGGCCCTGCCCGGTTTCAAGGAGATCAAGCCATCGGTCTTTGCCGGTCTCTACCCGATCGAGGCGAGCGAATATGACGCGCTGCGCGAGGCGCTGGACAAACTGAAGCTCAACGATTCGTCGCTGCAATTCGAGCCGGAAGTCTCGCAGGCGCTCGGGTTCGGTTTCCGCTGCGGCTTTCTCGGCATGCTGCACATGGACATCGTGCAGGAGCGGCTGGAGCGCGAGTACGGCATGGACCTGATCACCACCGCGCCGACGGTCATCTACGAGGTCGTGATGACGGATGGCACGGTGTCGCGGATCGAGAATCCGGCGCGCATGCCGGAGTCCCCCAAGATCGCCGAGATCCGGGAACCGATCGTCAAGGTCGTCGTCTTCGTGCCGCAGGAGTACGTCGGTCCGGTCATCACATTGTGCACCGGCAAGCGGGGCATCCAGCGCGACCTTGCCTACCACGGTCGCCATGTACACCTGACCTACGAAATGCCGATGAGCGAGATCGTCATGGATTTCTTCGATCGCCTGAAATCCGTATCCCGCGGCTATGCCTCGATGGACTACGAGTTCGTCGAGTACCGTTCGTCCGACGTGGTGAAGATGGACCTGCTGATCAATGGCGACAAGGTCGATGCGCTGTCGGTCATCGTGCATCGTTCCAACTCGCTTTCCCGCGGCCGTGAAGTCGCCTCCCGGATGCGGGAGCTGATTCCAAGGCAGATGTTCGACGTCGCCTTGCAGGCCGCCATCGGCAGCAACATCATTGCCCGCGAGAACATCAAGGCGCTGCGCAAGAACGTGCTAGCCAAATGCTACGGCGGAGACATTTCCCGCAAGCGAAAGCTTCTGGAGAAGCAGAAGGCGGGCAAGAAGCGGATGAAGCAGGTCGGTTCGGTGGAAATCCCGCAGGAGGCCTTCCTTGCGGTCCTGCAGGCGGCTGACCGTTAGCCCACGGGCCGTGATCTCGCCAGTCCCGTCAATCGCGCCCGTGCGCTGCGCGCAAGCTCCCCGGCACCGGCCGTTCGCCGGTGCACGTCGCCCACGTCCCGACCGGCCTTGCGTCCGATCGAACCACCTTCACGTCAGGTACCCATGAACTTCGCGCTGATCCTCTTCCTGCTGACCCTTTTCACGCTGTGCGTCTGGCTGCTCGACATGCTCATCCTGGCGCCCGGTAGGCGGCGCGATGCCGCCAGCAGAATCGCCGACTGGGAACGCGAGCAGGAAGCCCGCGGCGCGACCCCGAATCCGGCGGCGCGCCAGAAGATCCGCGAATCGACCATCCGCCGCCCCGCGTGGCTCGAGTACACCGCCGGCCTGTTCCCGGTCTTCATCGTCGTGTTTCTGCTGCGCTCCTTCCTGTTCGAGCCGTTCAAGATCCCGTCGGGGTCGATGATCCCGACGCTGCTTGTCGGCGACCTGATCCTGGTGAACAAGTACGCCTACGGCGTGCGCCTGCCGATCGTCCACACCAAGGTGCTGGACGTCGGTTTGCCGGGACGCGGCGACACCATGGTGTTCCGATATCCGCTCGATACGTCGGTGGATTACATCAAGCGGGTAGTCGGCCTGCCTGGCGACAAAGTCACTATAAAAAACAACAGGTTAAGCATCAACGGCGCGGAAGTACCCCTGGCGTCGGCCGGCGAATTCTATGATGTGGAGCAGGGAAGGTACGTTCCCCAATACTCAGAGACCTTGGGAGAAGTCAGTCATAAGCTATTGACAGAATTGAAGAATCCGACTCTCATAAGACCCATACAAGGCGTGCCACACAGTGACAAGTGCAGTTACGTGCCCTCTGGTGTGACCTGTACCGTACCCGCCGGTCACTATTTCGTGATGGGCGACAATCGGGAGAACAGCCTCGACAGTCGCTATTGGGGATTCGTACCGGAACAGAACCTGGTGGGCAGGGCGTTTTTCATCTGGATGAACTTCAGCGACCTGACGAGAATTGGAAGCTTCAAGTGATCAATCGCCCCTGTCTGCGCACTGCCGCGGCGCTTCCCTGCCCCCCGGCGGCGCCATTTCCTGCCACCGGCCGACCCCATCGACGCCAGCAAGGCCTGACGCTGATCGGGTTGCTGGTCTCCGGCGTTATCATCGCCTTGATCGCCTTGGTGGTCATGCGGGTGGTTCCGACGGTCATCGAATATTTCAACATCAAGAAGGCGGTGGTCCGTGCGACCAGCGCATCGCCCACCGGGTTGGCGTCTGAAATCCGCACGGCCTTCGACCGGTCCCAGGCAATCGACGATTTTTCCGCGATTGCCGCCAAGGACCTGGTCATCACCAAGGTCAACGACAAGACGGTCGTGTCCTTTGCCTACGAGAAGCGGATCCCC
>JBBRJB010000365.1:0-3947 GCA_038220085.1 Burkholderiales bacterium | reverse complement strand
CCGCGCAGGCTCTGCAGCTTCATCGTCTCGATGGGAATGTCGTCGATGAGGATGCGCCCGCCGCTCACCGGGTAGAACCGCGGCAGCAGGTTCGCCAGGGTGGTCTTGCCCCCGCCTGAACTTCCCACCAGGGCGATCGTCTCGCCGGCGCGGATCCTGAGATCGATGTCGCACAGGGCGAGGCGCTCGGATTTCTCGTAGCCGAAGCAGACTTCCTCGAAGCGGATCTCGCCGCGCACCCGCTCGACCGACACGGTGCCCTGGTCTTTTTCCACCGGCTCGTCGATGAAGCGGAACACCGCGTCGGCGGCCGCCAGCGCCCGCTGCAACTGGCTGTTGACGTCGGCCAGGTGCTTGAGCGGCGCCAGGATCATCAGCATGGCAGTAATGAAGGAGACGAAGTCGCCCACCGTCGTCTGGTCGCGCTGGGACTGATAAAGGGCGATCGAGATCACCACCGACACCGCGACTGCCGCCATGATCTGGGTGATCGGGACGATCAGCGCCGACGCCACGGTCATGCGCCGAGCGAAGTCGCGCAACTGGCCGCTGGCGGCGGCAAAGCGCGACCGCTCATAGGGCTGCCCGCCATAGACCTTGACCACGGGATTGCTGTGGATCGCCTCCTCCACCACCCCGGTCAGTTCGCCGGTATAGCGGATCTGCTCGGCCGACAGGCGCCGCATACGCTTCGAGAAGGAACCGACGGCCAATGCGACCAGCGGTATGAGGATCAACGCGATGATCGTCAGCTGCCAGTTGAGATAGAGCAGCCAGCCCAGCAGGCCGATGATGACGAAGGTGTCGCGCACCAGGATGATCAGAACGCCGGACAAGGTCTGGGTCACGTGCTGCACGTCGCTGACCAGCCGGGCGATCACCGTGCCGGACGAGTTCATCGCGAAGAACCGGATCGGCAGTTCCACCAGCCGCGAGAACATGTCGCGGCGAAGGTCGAACAGCACCTCCTGGCTGACGTAGCTCATGGCATAGTTCATCGCGAAGGTGAAGACGCCCCGCAACAGGAAGAGACCGATGATCATCAGCGGCGCGAGCCACATCAGCCGCTGCTCACCCGTCTCGCCGAAGCCCTGGTCGAGCAGGATCTTCATGATTGCCGGGAACACCGGCTCGGTCAGCGCGGTCAGGATCATGCCGGCCACGCCAAGCGCGAACACCCTCCAGTGAGGCTTGACATGGCCCAGCAGGCGCAGCATCAGTAGGCGGTCGCTGGCAGCCGGCTTCATCGATACACGATCTCTACGCCGGCAGGCGACAGCCAGTCGGTCAGTTGGGTCAACAGGGCATCCGCGGGTCTGACCGCCCAGTCGGGGCCGAGGCGGACCGAGACGACGGCGGCATCATTGTGATATTCGATCTCGACCGGGCACGCCGGACCCGGCTGCAGGCCCGCCTTGAACGGTGCGAGCAGGCTGGCGAGGCGGACCGAATCGGAAGCGCCGTTCATCCTCAGCCGCAGTGCACGGGCGTTTTCCGCGCGCGCCCCGGCGAGATCCAGGATCCGCTCGGCGCTGAAGCGGTAGCCGCCGCTGTATTCATCCTTCGATACTTTGCCGTGGACGACGACCAGTTCGTCCTCCCTGAGCAGGCTGCGATTCTGCTCGAACTGCTCGGAGAACACCGCCAGTTCCTCGGTGGCGCTGCGATCGTCCAGGATCACCCGCATCATGCGCCCGCGCCGGGTCATCGTGCTGGACAGGGCCGCGATGATGCCCGCCACGGTCACTGCCGTGCTGCCGTGCGAACTTTCCACGATGCGCCCGAGGTCGGCCAGGCGCGTCTTGACGAAGCGGCGAAGTTCCTGCTCGTGCGCGGAGAACAGATGCCCCGACAGGTAGAATCCCAGGGCTGACTTCTCCTCGTGCAGGCGCCGGTGTTCGTCCCAGACAGTCGCCGGCAGCCACTCCCGGAGCAGCGCGCCGTCATCGCCGTCCTGGGGTCCCGGCCCGAAGTCGCCGAACAGCCCGCCCTGCCCGGCATTGCGCGCGCGCGCCGCCTGCTCGGCCGCATCCATCGCCCGCTGCACATTGGCCAGCTGCCGCGCGCGGTCCGCGTCGAGCGCATCGAACGCGCCGGCCCGGACGAGGGCTTCGACCGCGCGACGGTTGATCAGGCGGCGGTCGATGCGATCGCAGAAATCGTAAAGATCGCGGTATGAGCCGTTGCAGTCGCGCTCGGCGATCAGATTCTCCACGGCCGCCTGGCCCACGCCCTTGACCGCGCCCAGCCCGTAGCGGATGGTGGCCGCACCCTGCGGCTCGAAGCGAAAGGCCGAGCGGTTGATGTCCGGCAGCATCACCGTGACGGCATTGGCCTGCGCGTCGCGCACGAACAGGTGGACCTTGTCGGTATCGTCCATATCCGACGACAGGGTCGCGGCCATGAACTCCGCCGGATAGTGCGCCTTGAGCCAGGCGGTCTGGTAGGTGAGCACCGCATAGGCGGCGGTGTGCGACTTGTTGAAGCCGTACTCGGCGAACTTCTCCATCAGGTCGAACAGCTGGGTGGCGAGCTCGACGTCCTGGCCTTGCGCCTTGGCCCCGTCCATGAAGATCTGGCGCTGCAGCGCCATTTCCGAAGCCTTCTTCTTGCCCATCGCGCGGCGCAGCAGGTCTGCGCCGCCCAGCGTATAGCCGGCGATGATCTGCGCGATCTGCATCACCTGCTCCTGATACACGATCACGCCGTAGGTCGGCTCGAGACACTCGCGCAGGTTCGGATGAAAGTAGTCGATCTTCTGCTGGCCGCGCTTCCTGAGGATGAAGTCGTCCACCATGCCGGAGCCGAGCGGACCGGGCCGGTAGAGGGCGAGCACCGCGATGATGTCCTCGAAGCGGTCCGGCTGCAGCTTGCGCAGCAGCTTCTTCATGCCGTCGCTCTCCACCTGGAAGATCGCGACGGTATTGCCGTCCTTCAGGATCTGGTACGCCTTGGCATCGTCGAAGGCAAGCGTGGAAAGGTCGAGCGCGGCAGTGCCCTCGGCCTGCCGGCGCTGGTTCACGTAGCGCACGGCCAGGTCGATGATGGTCAGGTTGCGCAGGCCGAGGAAGTCGAACTTCACCAGTCCCACCGCCTCGACGTCGTCCTTGTCGTACTGGCTGATGACCGAATCGGTGCCGGGTGCCTTGTAGAGCGGGCAGAAATCGGTGAGCCGGCCCGGAGCGATGAGGACACCGCCGGCATGCATGCCGATATTGCGGGTGATGTCTTCCAGAGGGCGTGCGAGCGCGAGGAGTTCGCGCACCTCCTCTTCCTTGCGCTCGCGTTCGGCGAGGATCGGCTCTTCGATCAGGGATTTCGCCAGCGACAGCGGCTTGGCCTGGACGATCGGGATCAGCTTGGAAAGCTGGTCGCAGAAGGTATACGGCATGTCGAGCACCCGGCCGGCGTCGCGGATCACCGCCTTGCTTGCCATGGTGCCGAAGGTTGCGATCTGCGACACCGCATCGCCTCCGTACTTTTCGCGCACGTACTCGATGACCCGGATACGGCTGTCCTGGCAGAAATCGATGTCGAAGTCCGGCATCGATACCCGCTCCGGATTGAGGAAGCGCTCGAAAAGCAAGGCGTACGGCAGCGGATCGAGGTCGGTAATGCCCAGTGCGAACGCCACCAGCGAACCCGCGCCCGACCCGCGGCCGGGTCCGACCGGGACACCGTTGGCCTTGGCCCAGCCGATGAAGTCCGCCACGATCAGGAAGTAACCCGGAAAGCCCATGCTGATGATCGTGTCGCACTCGATCCGCAACCGGTTTCCGTACTCCTCGCGGCGCGCGTCGCGCACCGCCGGGTCCGGAAACAACTTTGCCATCCGCGCGACCAGGCCTTGCGCCGACAGGCGGCGAAGATATTCATCCTCCCCCATTCCGTCGGGTATCGGGAAGGCCGGCAGGCGGGACTCGCCCAGCTTCATCGAGAACGAGCAG
>JBBRJB010000364.1:0-3952 GCA_038220085.1 Burkholderiales bacterium | reverse complement strand
CTCAGGTTGTACAGTCACGCGCTCGCTTCCTCCCCGATCGGCTGGTGGGCGCCGCCGGCATGGGCCGAACAAGCGCGTCGGGACTTTCCTCAAAGCCTGGCGAGAATCCCGGTGCTGCTGCCGACGGTGCACTCGGTATCGCGAACCCGGCTCGATCGCTGGTTCGAACGCCATGCCATTCGTCCGAATATCGTCGCTGAGTTCGAGGACAGCGCTTTACTCAAGACCTTCGGTGCCAACGGCATGGGTGTGTTTCCGGCACCGGACCTCGTGCACGATGAACTGATCACGAGCTATGGCGTCCAGCACCTGGGTAACTGCGAAGGGGTCGAAGAGCACTTTTTTGCGATAGCCACTGAGAAAAAAGTGATGCATCCGCTGGTAGAGCGTCTGTTGCCGGCGGTGGAGCGATCCAGTTGATCAAAGATCGCCGCGTTCATCGCTGATCCGAGCTTCGGTTGCGGAAGGCTGCGCATGAGGCAAGTTGGATGATGAAGCCTTGCCCACACCGGATCTGAGATGCCGAACCAGAGAACAAGCAAGCGCGTCGCCGAGCGGCATGGTGGTCTGCCGCTCGATGCGAAAGTACAAGTCCGGCCGCGAGGCGCCATCGGCGTTGCCCCTGCCCGGATCGCACCGGCTGCCGGCCGATGACGGCGGCCAGGCGCGCCAGCGGCAGTCTGCCGTGACGGTCCAGACCCATGCCCCCCGATGCCGGTGCATGACCGGCGCGAGCGCCTGCGCATCGGCACGCACAGGCGTCCATCGGACCTGGCCGGCGGCCCCGGTCACCCGGTGGCCGGCCGTACCGAACCTGAAACCCGACCGCAAACCCGCAAGCGGTTGCCGGGGCAATGCGGCTGGCCAGCGCTCCGTCGGTATCGGCACGATGGGCATCGAGCTTTCCGGCCAGCATGGGCTGCCACTGCCGGTCGACCCGCAGCCACTCCGCAGGCGCGAGCTTGCCCAGGTCGGGTTTCACCTCATCGGGCGCTTCTACCGGAAAGGCATCGAAAGGCTCCGGCCAATCCCGGCAGTGCTGGGGAAGTTGCGACATGCAAAGAAGCGGCCCGCGGGGCGATCGGCATCGACGATGGCAAACTATGGGCAATAAATCCGCAGGTGGCAAGCCATGGAAGCAATCTTCGATCAAGTCATGCGGCATGCGCCGGAACTGGCCTTGTCCGGTGCACTTGCCTGGGGCGCCGGCATCCGGTTGTACCTGGTTGTCTTCCTGTTCGGACTGGCAGCCTGGCTGGGCTACTGGGAACTGCCGGAGCACCTCGCGGTGCTGGCCCATCCGTTGGTGCTGTTCGCGTCCGGCCTGATGACCATCGTCGAACTGCTGGCCGACAAGATTCCGATGGTCGACACCCTGTGGGATGCGGTTCACACCTTCATCCGGATACCTGCCGGTGCGGCCCTCGCGGCGGGCGTATTTGGAGACGCGGGAGCCGCGGTCACAGTGGCAGCGGCATTGCTGGGCGGAACGGTCACCGCGACCACGCATTTCTCGAAGGCGGGTACCCGAGCCGCGGTGAACACGTCGCCCGAGCCCTTCAGCAACCTCGCCGTATCGCTCGCGGAAGATGCCGCGGTTGCCGGGGCCAGCTGGCTGGCCGTGAGTCAGCCGCTCGCATTCCTGACGCTCCTTGCCTTGTTCCTCGTGCTCGCACTGCTGATGCTGCGCTGGGTGATCAGGGCTGCGAAGAAATTGCTGGGCCGGCCGGTGCGGGCCGGCGGAAACGCGGACGCGAAGTCAGGCGCTGGCGCCGAGGGACTGCCTGAGGTTCGCCCCGACCCTCGGCGCCTGTAGCGGGCGATCGCCTCAGATCGCGGATTCGTCGGTTTCGCCGGTGCGGATCCGGATGACCTGTTCGACGTTGGTCACGAAGATCTTACCGTCGCCGATACGGCCGGTCTTGGCTGCCTTGACGATCGCATCGATGGCGGAGTCGGCCGAGGAATCCGGGACCACGACTTCGACCTTGACCTTGGGCAGGAAGTCGACGACGTACTCCGCGCCGCGATATAACTCGGTATGCCCTTTCTGGCGGCCGAATCCCTTGACCTCCGTGACGGTCAGGCCGGTAATGCCAACCCCGGCCAGGGCCTCGCGCACTTCGTCGAGCTTGAACGGCTTTATCACCGCGGTTATTCGCTTCATGTGATCCTCCTTTCTAGGTCCTGGTGTCAGTGGCTGTCTCGTTCGGACCAGTGAATCCGCTCACTCCCGGAACATCGAGGTGATCGGATAGCGCCAGTCCCGGCCGAAGGCCCGGTCGGTGACCCGGATGCCGACCGGTGACTGGCGACGCTTGTACTCGCTGATGCGGATCAGCCGTACCACCTGCATGACCGCATCGCGTGGCAGGCCGGCCTCGATGATCTCACTCACCGGCAAGTTGCGTTCCATGTACATCTGGACAATCTCGTCCAGAATCTCGTACGGCGGCAAGGAGTCCTGGTCGGTCTGGTCGGCTCGCAGTTCCGCACTCGGCGGGCGGGTGATGATCCTGTCAGGAATCACCGGCGACACGGAATTCCGATATTCCGACAGACGATACACGAGCGTCTTGGCGATATCCTTGATCACCGCAAAGCCACCTGCCATATCGCCGTACAGCGTGCAATAGCCGACGGCCATTTCCGACTTGTTGCCGGTGGTGAGGACGATGGCACCGGACTTGTTCGACAAGGCCATCAACAGGGTGCCGCGGATGCGGGCCTGGATATTCTCCTCGGTCGTGTCTTCAGGCAGGCCTTCGAACTCTGCGGCCAGCGTGCCGCGAAAGGCACCGAAGCAGTCCGCGATCGGCCACACGTCGTAACGCACCCCCAGGCCACTGGCCATTGCCTGCGCATCGGCCAGCGAGATGTCGGCGGTGTAGGCCGAAGGCATCATCACCGCCCGCACTCTGTCGGCGCCAAGCGCATCGACTGCAATCGCCAGGGTGAGCGCCGAATCGATGCCCCCGGATAGCCCGAGCACCACTGCCGGGAAACCGTTCTTGTCAACGTAGTCCCGGACCCCGACTACCAGCGCCTGATAGACCTGGGCGAGCAAGGGAAGGTCCGGTTCGGTGCGCCCGTGAAGCAAGACCCCGCCTTCATCCCGCTCGACATCCACCAGCAGGAGGTCCTCGGCGAACTCGAGCGCCTGCGCCGCGACCTGTCCGTCCCGCCCCAGTGCAAAGGTCTGCCCGTCGAACACCAGTTCATCCTGTCCGCCGGCAAGATTGCAGGCGATCAGGGCCATGCCTGCGCCGCAGACGTTGTCGCGAGCGACGTCGAAGCGGGTGGCGCGCTTGTTCATGTGATAGGGGGATGCGTTCAATGCGAGCAGGACTTCCGCACCTGCCGCGCGGGCCCTGCCCGGTGGGCCGGGACGCCAGAAGTCCTCGCAGATCACGAGGCCGAGACACACCCCATCCACGTCGAACACGAGAGACTGGCTGCCGGGCGTGAAATATCGGATCTCGTCGAAAACCGAATAGTTCGGGAGTTCCTGCTTCAGGTACTCGCCGATCTGACGGCCCGCCTTGAACACACCAGCGGCGTTATGGCAGAGCCCGTCGCGCCGCACAGGATACCCGACGACAATGTGGAGATCCGGAAATCGTCCCGACATGTCGGACAGTCTTTGCAGGGCGTCCGCTGCCTTTGCATAGAATGCAGCACGAAACAGCAGGTCTTCCGGCGGATAGCCCGACAATGACAGTTCCGGAGTCAGCAGTACCTGGGCTTGCGCCTCTGCCGCCTGCTGCGCCGCCCGCTCGATCCGTTCGAGGTTCCCGCTGAAATCGCCAACTGTCTGATTGAGTTGGCCGCAGGCAATTCTTACCGGCATGATGAATTCCGAATCCAGGACGGGCAACGTTGATGCGGCGCATTATCGCATGCAGCTTGTCGAAGACTTGAGCAAGCTGCGCGAGGCCGACTGGCACCGGCT
>JBBRJB010000363.1:0-3955 GCA_038220085.1 Burkholderiales bacterium | reverse complement strand
CGTCGCCAACAACAGCAACAGCCGGCTGCCGGTTGCCTATCGGCTGGCCGCCACCTGGGGCTCGCACGAAGGGTCGATGCTGTTGTGGTCCCTGATGCTCGCCTGCTGGACCGCTGCCGTCGTCAACCTTAGCGGCGACCTGGACGCTGCAGTGCGCGCCCGCGTGATCGGCGTGCTCGGGCTGATCGCCGTCGGCTTCCTGGCCTTCCTCCTGTTCACTTCCAATCCGTTCGTTCGCAGCCTGCCGGCGCCCCCGGACGGGCGCGACCTGAATCCGCTGCTGCAGGACCCCGGCATGGTGATCCACCCGCCGATGCTCTACATGGGCTATGTCGGCTTCTCCGTGGCATTCGCCTTCGCCATCGCGGCCATGATCGGCGGGCGCGTCGATGCGGCCTGGACGCGCTGGGCGCGTCCCTGGACCACTGCCGCCTGGTCGTTCCTCACGGTCGGCATCGCGCTCGGCAGCGCCTGGGCCTACTACGAACTCGGCTGGGGCGGCTGGTGGTTCTGGGATCCGGTGGAGAACGCGTCGTTCATGCCCTGGCTGGCCGGGACGGCGCTGATGCACTCCCTGATCGTGACCGAACGGCGAGGTTCCTTCAAAGGCTGGACGCTGTTGCTGGCGATCTCGGCATTCAGCCTGAGCCTGCTCGGCACCTTCCTGGTCCGCTCAGGTGTGCTCACCTCAGTCCATGCCTTCGCCACCGACCCGGCGCGCGGCATCTTCATCCTGGTCTTTCTCGTGGTGGTCATCGGCGGCTCCCTCAGCCTGTTCGCGTGGCGCGCGCCGACGCTCAGCAGCAACCTGACGCCGGTCACTTTCTCGGCGAGTTCGCGCGAGGGCTACCTGCTGGCCAACAACATCCTGCTCGCGGTTGCGGCTGCCGCCGTCTTCCTCGGCACCCTCTATCCACTGCTGCTGGATACGCTCGGATTAGGCAAGATTTCGGTCGGCCCGCCCTACTTCGACGCCGTGTTCTTTCCGCTGATGGCGCCCGCAGTCTTCCTGATGGGCATCGGGCCCCTGTCGCGATGGCGGTCGGCGCCCGTCCCCGACCTGGCTCGCCGCCTCAAATGGGCGCTGCTCGTGGCGATCGTCACCACCGTTCTGGTTGCGATCACGTCGGGCCGCTTCGGGGCAGATCGCCTGGCCAGCGCCGCCGACGGCGGCGCTGGCGTGGCGGGGGCGGTCGGCTTCGCCATCGGCATCTTCATTGCCATCTGGGTAATCGCCGCGAGCGTCACGCTCCTGGTGGAGCGACTCAAGGAAGCGGGCGGCGGCGGCCCGCTGCCGCTCGCCGAGCGCCTGCGCTCCTTGCCCAGCGGCTTGTACGGGATGCTGCTCGCCCACGCCGGAGTAGGGGTCTTCATCATCGGCGTGGCCTGCGTGAACACGCTGCAGGTGGAGACGGACCGGGCGGTGGCACCCGGTGAATCCATCCAGTTGAAGGACTACAGCTTCAAACTGGTCGGCCTGGAAGCGGTCAATGGACCCAACTACACTGCAACCCGCGGCCGGATCGAAGTGTCCGAGAAGGGCCGGGTGCAGTTCACGCTCTGGCCCGAGAAACGAGTCTACCCCAGCCAGGGCTCGGTCATGACCGAAGCCGACATCGACTCCGGGCTCACGCGCGACGTCTACGTGTCGCTGGGAGAGCGTCTGCCCGACGGACGCTGGACCGTCAAGGCCTGGATCAAGCCCTTCATCGACTGGATCTGGGCAGGCTGCTTCATGATGGCGATCGGCGGCCTGCTGGCTATCAGCGACCGCCGCTACCGCGCAACCCGGCGTCAGCCGGTGCCGACCGGCCCGACGTCCGGCAGGGCGCCAACGCAGTCGCCGGCCGAACCCGCCGTCGGCGCTGCGCGCACGTCGCCCTGACCGTGATGCGATCGCTGAAGTACCTGCTCCCGATGCTGGTGTTCCTGGTTATCGCCGGCTTCCTGCTGCTCGGTCTCGACAGGAACCCCGCCGAAATTCCGTCGCCGCTGATCGACAAGCCGGCGCCGACCTGGTCGCTGCCGCGCCTGCCGTCCGCCGGTGCCGGTGGCGATGTCCGAGTTGAAGGACAGCCGGCAGCGGGTCAGTCGATCGGCAGCCAGGACCTGCGCGGCACGCCGTACCTGCTCAACGTCTGGGCCTCCTGGTGCGCGCCGTGCCTGCAGGAACATCCACAGTTGATCGCACTGCAGAAGCGCAATCAGATCAGGCTGGTCGGGATCAACTACAAGGACAAGCCCGAGGATGCGCGCACCTGGCTGACACGTCACGGCAATCCCTTCACCGACATCGCTGCCGATCGCGACGGCCGCACCGCCATCGACTTCGGCGTCTACGGTGTGCCGGAAACCTTCCTGGTCGACGCGCAGGGCGTGATCCGCTTCAAGCACATCGGTGCGGTCACGCCCGAGGCATTGCGCGACAAGTTGCTGCCAGCCATCGCCCGGGTGGCCGGCCCGGCTTCCGCTGCACCCCAGTCGATCGCTCCGCCCGTTCCCGGAGCGACTTCGGTCGCCGCTGTCGCGGGCGCGCGCTGAACCTATGAAAGCGATGCCGGCAGCACGATCGAAGCGGAGATTCCCGGACATCGCCGACGCAGTCGCCCGGGCCGTTCGCATCGCCGCCTGTGCAATGCTCCTGGCCGCCGCGGCCCTTGCAAATGCGCAGACCGCAACCGCGCCGGCTGGCCAGCCCCCGGCCGGCACCGGCACGGCAGGCCGCGCGGTGGACCACGAGGCGTTGATGAAGAGCGAACGCTTCCGGCGGCTGGCGGCCGAACTCCGTTGCCTGGTCTGCCAGAACCAGACCCTGGAGGATTCCACCGCCCCACTTGCCCGTGACCTGCGTGAAGAGGTGGCGCGGCTGATGGCGGGCGGGCGCGACAACGATCAGATCAAGACCTATCTGGTCGATCGCTACGGCGAGTTCGTGCTCTATCGCCCGTCGATATCGGGCCGCAACGCGCTGCTGTGGTTCGGCCCTTTCCTGTTCCTGATCGCAGGTGCGATCGCCTGGTGGCGGCTGGGCCGGCGGCGCGCACATGCGCCTCGATCCGCCCAGGCCGCACTACAACATGTGGATGATCTGCTTGGACGAGACCGGTAACAGTAAGGCGAATCGATCCGATGGCGGCACGCCGGCTGCGGGGCAGCCGCAGCCTTTCTCCGCGCTCGGCCCGGACGAGGTGCTGGGAGCGCTGGAATCGATCGGGGTGCGCTGCGACGGTCGCCTGCAAGCGCTGAACAGCTTCGAGAACCGGGTCTATCTGGTCGGACTGGAAGACGGCACGAGCCGGGTAACAAAGTTTTACCGCCCCGGCCGCTGGCGCAACGAGCAGATCCTCGAAGAGCACCGGTTCGCGCAGGAGTTGCGGGACGCCGAGATCCCGGTGGTCGCGCCGGAACAGCTCTCGAGCGGCTCGACGCTGGCACAGGTCGGCAGCTTCCGATTCGCCGTCTTTCCCCGCCAGGGCGGACGTGCGCCGGAACTCGACAACATCTATCACGGGCCGGCGATGCGCGACCGGATCGGCCAGTTCATCGGCCGCATCCACAACGTCGGCGCGCGCGCGCCCTTCGCCGACCGCCCGGTGATCGATGCGCAGACCCACGGCAGCGAACCGATCGCCATCATCGCCGGCAGCGGCATGCTGCCCGCGGATCTCGCCGCGTCATGGCTGGCGATTGCCGGCCAGTGCGTCGCACTGGTGGCTGAACGCTTCAACGAGGCAGCGCCCCTCGCCAACTTGCGACTGCACGGCGACTGCCACCTCGGCAACCTCCTGTGGACCGACGAGGGGCCTCATTTCGTGGACCTCGACGACTGCCGCACAGGGATCGCGATGCAGGACTTGTGGATGCTCGCAGATGCGGGCACAGCCCAGGCCGGGTGGTCTGACGCGGTATCGACCGAGATGGAAGACCTGCTGGCAGGCTACGAGAAGATGAGGGA
>JBBRJB010000362.1:0-3963 GCA_038220085.1 Burkholderiales bacterium | reverse complement strand
TGGATGCCACCCACCAGCGATTTGGCGAAATTGACCAGCCGCTGCGAGATGCCGCCGGTTTCCATCAGGTTGCCGGCCAGGATGAAGAACGGGATGGCCGCCAGCGGGAACTTGTCCAGGGCACTGAACATCTCCTTCGGCACCAGGATCATCTTCGCCGGATCGGATATCGCCAGCCCGATCGAAGCGGCCAGGCCGATCGAGACCGCGACCGAGACGCTGAACGCAAAGCAGACCAACATCGTGATCAGCATGGTGAGGGACATGGTGCTTCCTATCGGAGGTGCGCAGCGGCGTGCGAGGCGTTTCGGTTACTGCGGAAAATCGCTACGAGCCGACAGGCTCCTAAAGCGCATTGTCGAGATGTTCGTCCACCGGATCGAACTGGTGCGCCAGCAGAGCGACCACGCTGACGAGGCCACCGACGGGGATGGCGGCGTATGCCCAGCCCATCGACAGGAAGTCGAGGCTGGCCCAGGTCTGGAAGCGGACCCGCCACACCAGGTCGATGCCGTACCAGATCAGGATGGCGAGCAGCGCCAGGGATGCGACGGTGATCACCCACTGGACGAATGTGCGCCACTTTCCCCGGGCCGTCCGGAGCATCAGGTCGACGGAGATCAGCGCTCCGTGCCGGATCGCAACCGCGGCGCCCAGCATCACCATCCAGATCAGCAGGCGGCGCATCAGCTCTTCGGTCCAGGTGGAAGGCTGCGACAGGATGAAACGGGTGCCGACCTGCCAGATGCCGAGCAGCGATACGATCGCAAGCAGCACACACGCCAGAAAGAAGGCGGTGCCCGTCACGCGACGGTCGAGCGCCAGAATGAAGTTCCTCATCGCTTTTCTCCAGGCGGGTATCCGAGTCGAACTGATCGCCCGTTGCCTTGCTTTCCGGTATCCCGGTATCTCGGTATCCGGAACTCCGGAGGGCGTCGCGGGTACCGGGGAGCTGCCCGAAGCTGCTTCGCAGCAACCGGCCGCTTGGTTCAACGAAACTTACTTGACTGCCTGGATGGCTGCGATGTTGTCGGCGCCGAACTCCTTGGCGTAGCCGACGTAGGCCGGAGCGATGGCCTTGCGGAATGCCTCGCCGTCGACCTTCTCGATCACTTCCATGCCGTCCTTGCGCAGGATCGCGATGCCCCGCGCCTCGTCATCGTTGACGCGCTTGCGCTGGGCGGCGGTCGCCGCCTTGGCGGCGTCCATGAATACCGTCTTGTCGGCAGCGGACAGTTTGTTGAAGACGGCCGGGTTCATGATGATTGCCGCCGGCGAGTAGACATGGCCGGTCAGCGAGAGGTGTTTCTGCACCTGGCTGAACTTGGCGGAAAGGATCACCGGAATCGGGTTCTCCTGGCCGTCCACCGTACCCTGCTGAAGCGCGGTGAACAGCTCGGTGAATGCCATCGGGGTAGGCAGGATGCCGAAGGACTTGTAGCCTTCCATGTGCACCTTGTTTTCCATGGTGCGCATCTTCAGGCCGGCGGCGTCGGCCGGGGTCTTGATCGGCTGCTTGTTGTTGGTCATGTGGCGAAAGCCGTTCTCTCCCCAGGTCAAGCCCACAAGGCCCTTGGCCTGAAACTTCTTGAGGATGTCCTGGCCGATCTTGCCGTCGAGCACGGCGCGGGCATGGTCATAGTCGCGAAAGAGGAACGGGATGTCGAAGATCTTCACTTCCGGCACGAAATTGCCCAGGGGGCCGGACGAGGTGTTGACCAGGTCGAGGGTGCCCAGCTGAACGGCTTCGATCATCTCCCGCTCCCCGCCGAGGGAGCCGCTGGGAAACTCCTGGCACTTGTAGCGGCCCTGCGTGTTCTTCTCGATGTTGTCGCAGAACACGCCGACGCCGACGCCGTAGTGGGAATCCTTCACCACTGCGTAGCCGAATTTCAGCACCGTCTGGGCCTGCGCGGACGCGGCCAGGCCGAGCGCGGCAGCGACAGCGAAGCCCTGCAGCAGGGATTTCATTGGAATGGGTTGGAATCTCATCAGGTCGTCTCCAGGGTCTTTGAGTGATCAGGGTCGTGATTCTAGGGGCAATTCGTTCCGGCCCCGTCGCGAGCCCAGTCGGCGGCCGCCGCCACGCACTGGCGCAGCAGTGGCCCTATCGTGCTGCAGCGGTCCGGCCGCAGCGCGAAGGGCGCGGTCTCGTTCATGTAGATGAGCTGGCTCATTTCCAGCTGCAGCGCATGGACGCCGCCGGCCGGATTGCCGTATTGCCGCGTGATATGGCCGCCCTTGAAGCGGCCATTCAGCACCCAGCTGAAATGCTGCTGCCGGCGCACGGGCTCCAGGACCGCTTCGATCAGGCCCGGGTCGCAACTCATGCCGTCGGCCGTGCCGAAATTCAGGTCGGTAAGCCTGCCGCTGAAGAACCGGGGCACCTCCGACGCGATGGAATGAGCATCCCAGAGCACGACCCGGGCGTGCGCCCGGCGAAGGCGGTCGATTTCCTCGGCCAAGGCCTGGTGGTAGGGCCGCCAGTAGTGCTGCCGGCGCTGATCGGTCTGGGACGAATCCGGCGGGTTGGCCCGGTAGACGGGTTCCTTGTGGAAGGTGTCCACCGGAATCAGGCCGGTGGTGTCGCGGCCCGGATAGAGGTTCTCGTCCGTCGGCGGACGGTTCAGGTCTATTACCAGCCGGGAATGGGTGGCCACCAGGATGGTCGCGTCGAGTCCCTCCAGGTCGTAGACCAGCGGCAGGTGCCAGTCGGTGTCGGCAAGCTGCAGGGCGGCCGGCGTCATCGCGGCTGCTAGCTCGGTGGGGATGCCGGTTCCGACATGCGGCATCGAGACGATCAGTCCGCTATTGCCGCGTCGCAGCAAAAAGGCAGGCGCTCCCTCCGGTGTCAAGGGGCCGTTGGTTATCCCCGAGGGCTGCGGCATTGCGGTCGGACGAGTAGTGCGAGTGGCGGCGATGAGTAGGATGAAGGCGTGAGGCCGGGCGAAGGTGCAATGGTAGGCCGAGTAGCGGTCCGTGCCCAATCAGGGTTGGCCAGCGGAGGCCTGCCCGGGCCCGGCTCGGCTGTCAGCGAGCCGGGTCGCCCGCCTTCGGCACCAGCCAGGCCAGCAGAACCGCCGGGGACTCCCTCTCAGGGCCGTTGGAGGGCTGATCGTCCGAGACTGCGGACACCAGCTGGAGCCCGGTCGATGGCGGCGACACGAGCGTGTCCTGGCGGGCGATCCGCAGCGCACCGCAGGCGACTTCGCCGGACTGCGCGTGGATCGCGACCAGGCGTGCCGCGCCGGGGTTGAGCCGCAGCGGCTCGCTGCCGACGGCGTGGCGGTCGAGTCGGGCGGCGGTGAGCGCGGGATCGACGATGAAGTTGAGCGCCTGGGCCGGCGCCCCCCCGACCAACTCGCAGTCCGGGGGGACGCCCCCGTCGAAGCTGATGGCCGGCGAATGCGGGTCACAGGCGTAGACGTCTCCCGAGGGCATTCTCAGCCGGACGGCCCCCTGCACGATGGCAAACAGCCGCAGGCTGCCCGAGTAGTCTGAGAACGGGCCGGACCGGGTGATCTCCGCCAGTCGAAGCTGCCAGCCCGGGCCCTGGGCGACGATGCGCAGGAGGCCGCGGCCGTTGCGCCAGGGTTGCACCGGACACGACCGGTAGGCGACGATGCGGGGTTTTTCCGCCATGTCTTTCCCATACTCCGACAGGCTCCTGGCGCCGCCTCAGCTTCCGAGCATCGGCAGATCGAGCCGATTCTTCCGTGCGCAGGCCACCGCGTCGTCGTAACCGGCGTCCGCGTGACGCATGACTCCGGACGCGGGATCGTTCCAGAGGACGCGCTCGATCCGCCTGGCGGCGGCATCCGTGCCGTCGCAGACGATCACTACCCCAGCATGCTGCGAATAACCGATGCCGACGCCACCGCCGTGGTGAATCGACACCCAGGTGGCGCCCCCGGCGACGTTCAGCATCGCGTTGAGCAGCGGCCAGTCCGCGACCGCATCGCT
>JBBRJB010000361.1:0-3973 GCA_038220085.1 Burkholderiales bacterium | reverse complement strand
AATCCGATGATCGTCCTGCACCATCTCAACGACTCCCGCTCCCAGCGCATCCTGTGGCTGCTGGAAGAACTCGGCCTGGACTATGAAATCACCCATCATCAGCGCGACCCGAAGACCCGGCTGGCGCCCCCCGCACTGCTTGCGGTCAACCCGGTAGGCAAGTCGCCGGTGATCGTGGACGACGGCAAGACCGTCATCGAGTCGGGCGCGATCATCGACTACCTCATCCGCCGCCACGGGGCGGGCCGCCTGCAGCCCGATCCCGCCAGCGAAGCCTACGACATCTATCAGCAGTGGATGCACTATGCCGAAGGCTCGGCCATGCTGCCGCTGATGATGAACCTGTACGTCTCGCGCCTGGGCGAGGCCGGTGCGCCGCTGGTGCCGCGGATCGACAGCGAGATCGCGAACCACCTGGGCCATGTCGATCGCGCCCTCGCGGACCGGTCCTGGCTGCTTGGTGAAGAGCTGAGCGGCGCCGACATCCAGATGAGCTTCATCGGCGAGATTGCCGGTCAGTTCGGCCGGCTGCAAGGCCATCCGAATCTTGCGGCCTGGGTCAAGCGATTCCAGGCGAGGCCGGCGTACAAGAAGGCGCTGGAGAAGGGTGGGCCCTACCGTTTTGCGCCGGCGTCGTAGAGCGCCTGCGCTGGCGCCGGCGCTTCACACGAAGTTGAGGCCCGGCGGCTGATGCCCGGCCGCCCGCAGGATCGAGCCGAGCTGCGACGCGAGCATCTCGGTGCCTGAAACGCCGCTCATGCGCTGCTGCTTCCTCGACTCGTGAATCGAGCCGTCCTGCGTGACCGCCCTCACTTCGGCAATGGCGACGCCCGCCAGTTCCGGATCCGCAATCAGCACCGCGCGGCAGCGATCCAGTCCCACCGTCGCCAGGGCGCAGGTGGTCATGGTGTTGACGTTGCGGGGGAACAGGCGGGCAATGCCGCGCGCCGGGCCGTCGTAGAGCACGGTCTTCTCACGGATCGAGTCGCGCTCGATGCCAGCGTCGGCGTAGTCGATGTTGTCGGGATGCTTGGAGAAGGTGATGATCACTTCCCGCCATTGCCCCCGCAGTTCGACCAGGTTGTCGAGACCGATCAGGGCGCCGTGGGGGATGAACAGCCGCCGTCCGGAAGCGGCGCAGGCCTGGTCGAGGGCGGCTTCGGTCGCCGGATCGGCCAGTGCATTGACCGAGAGCGGCAGGTAGTCGGCGAACGAGAGGAAGTCCGCGCCGTGCCGCCGGGTGATGTCCGGATGGGCGCATTCCACGATCAGGTCCGGCGCGAAGCGACGGACCTCCGCGAGCGAGGGCGCCACCAGGTCGGGCGGCAGGTCCTGCAGGCGGGCAGGGTCGCGCGCGTGCACGAACGCCAGCGAGAGGTGCGGGCCATGCTGCAGGCGGATGCTGTCGACGACGTGCCGACCGATGTAGCCGTAGCCGATGACGCCGATCCGCAGCGGGCGCGAGGCGCCCGGCGGCTGCACGGGTGTGTTCAGCACGGGGGTGTTCATCTTGCGCTCCTAGGAGTCAATAGCGGCCAGCCGATGGTGACCAGCACGAACAACGCGGTGGCCATCTTGAGGTCCGACGGTGCCAGGCCGAGTGCCAGGGCGAGCGAGCTCAGCTGGTAGTACACGATGGCGCCGATCACCGGCGCGCCAAGCTGGGCGAGCAGGGTCCGCCGCCCGGTCAGCGCTTCGCCGATGATGACCGATGCCAGCCCGTTGACCAGCATCCCGAAGCCCATGCCGACATCCGCGTAGCCCTGGTTCTGGACCAGCAGCGCACCGGCCAGTGCGGTGAAGCCGTTGGCCAATCCGAGTCCGGCGACGGTATAGGTGACCACGTTGATTCCCAGCGCCGGCGCGAGCTGGCTGTTGGCGCCGACCCCGCGCAAACCGAGGCCGACCTCGGTGTGCAGCCCCCAGTAGAGCAGTGCGAGCAGGCCCAGCAGGACGGCAGCGAAGAAGGCCATCTGCAGCGGCAGCGAGCCTACGATGGCCGGGTGGACCCAGTCGTACAGGCTCGGCAGCCCGAACACCGAGGTATTGGGCTTGCCGAGCACGCGCAGGTTCACGCTCCAGAGCATCGTGATGGTGAGGATGCCGGCGAGCAGCGAATGGACCTTGAACTTGAGGTGAATGGTCGCCGTCAGCGCGCCGGCTGCGAAGCCGCAGGCGACCGCCGCGGCAGTGGCGGCGAGCGGATGCAGGCCCGCCACCAGCAGCGCCGCGGCGACGCAGCCGCCCAGCGGCAGCACGCCCTCGCTGGAGAGGTCGGGCAGGTTGAGCACCCGGAACGGGATCATCACGCCCACGGCGACCAGGGCGTAGAGCAGGCCCTGCACCAGCGTGATCGGCATCAAATTGAACCAGATCTGCAGGAACGACATCATGGATCGCGCTCAACCCGCCTGCAGCAGGAGATGGTCGGCTTGCGTCCCGAAGCGCTTCACCAGGTCGGCCACCGTGAGGTCGCGGCGCGCCGCTGCATCCAGGTCCAGCCTGATGCGGCCGGCGTCCATCATCAGCAGGCGGTCGCCATGATCGAGCGCCTGCTGCATGTTGTGGGTGATCATCAGCGTGGTCAGGTGTTCTGCGGCAACGACCTCGGCAGTCGCCGTCATCACCAGCCCGGCGATTCGCGGATCCAGGGCGGCCGTGTGCTCGTCCAGCAGCAGCACCGCCGGCCGCGCCAGCGTCGCCATCACCAGCGCGAGAACCTGCCGTTGCCCGCCGGAGAGCAGGCCCGCGGGCGAGCGCAGACGGTCCTCGAGCCCCAGGCCGAACGGCGCGAGCAACTCCCGGTAGCGGCTGCGCCGTGCCGCGTCGATCGCCAGGCGCAGGCCGCGCCTGAGGCCGCGCCGGTGCGCGAGCGCCAGGTTCTCCTCGATCGTCAGTGCCGCGGCGGTGCCGACCATCGGATCCTGGAAGACCCGGGCGGCAAGGCCGGCGCGTCGGTGCACCGGCCAGTCGGTGACGTCGATGCCATCCACCAGCACCCGGCCGGCAGCGGGCCTGGCCGAACCCGCGATCGCATTGAGCAGCGTGCTCTTGCCGGCGCCATTTGTGCCGACCACGACGGTGAAGCTGCCGTCGGGCAGCGTCAGGTCGACGTCGTCCAGGGCGACCCGCTCGTCCGGCGTGCGGGCGTGGTAGACGACCCGCAGGCCGCGCAGTTCAATCACCGCTCGTCATGGCCTCAGTCGACGACGCAGTTGCAGTCCTTGAGCGACGCGGGCAGCGTCAGGCCGAGGTCCTTGAGGCGCTGGCCGCTGATGACCACCTCGTGGTCCTCGGGCCGGGGCAGACGCACCGGAATTTCGCTGGGCGGCTTGCCGTTCAGGATCTCGGCGGCGACCGCGCCGGCGTTGATACCGACCTTCTTCCAGTCCACCGAGTAGGCGGCCAGCATCTGGTGGTTCCTGACCTGCGCGGTGTTGCTGTTGAAGACCGGCAGCTTGATCCGGTTGGCGGTCGCCGCGATCGCCGCCCCTGCCGGCTGCAGCAGCGATGAGGCCGGAATGAACAAGGCGTCGGCGCGACCCTGCAGCGACTGGATCCGTACCGGGATGTCGTTCGCGTTGTCGACGCCGACCTTGACCAGTTCCACCCCGTGTTTCGGCGCTATCGTCTCGAGCCGGGAGACGAAGGTGACGTCGCTGTCGTCGCCGGGATTGAACAGGATGCCGACGCGTTTGGTGCCGGGCACCAGTGCCTTGATGAACTCGAGGGTGGCGGCCAGGTCGGGCAGGTTGGACGCCCCGGTCATGAGCGCATCGCCCTTGTCCCAGGATGGCACGAGCTTCGCCGCCACCGGGTCGGTCACCGGGGCGAACACGATCGGGAAAGTGCGGCTGGCAAGGATCTGTCGCGCCGACTGGGTCATCGGCGTGGTCACCGTCAGCATCAGGTCCGGATTCGAGGCGGCCAGCCGGTTGAGGAACTGGGGCACCAGCGAGCGGTCGAAATTGAC
>JBBRJB010000360.1:0-3982 GCA_038220085.1 Burkholderiales bacterium | reverse complement strand
AGGGGCCGTAGGCCCCTTCTCCTTTATGACGGCATCCAAAGACCCGCCTTGCCCTTCCGTCAGTTGCGGTTCGGGTTGTTGGGTGCGTCGTCCCGACGGTTGCGGACGCCATCTCCATCGCGGTCGCGGTCGTTCTTGTTGCGGATGCCGTCGCGGTCGAGGTCGCCATTCGGCCCGCGGCGGGCGACGGTGTCGGGCCGGTTCGGATTCGGATCGAGCCGGTTGCGGATCCCGTCGCCGTCGCGGTCGCGGTCGTTGCGATTGGCGATGCCGTCACCGTCGCGATCAGCGCGTGGGCCACGTGCCCAGTTGCCGCCGACCCGGTGCCAGACGCCGTTGCGCTCGACCCAGCGCGCTTCCTGCCAGTGCTGGCCGCGCCGCTCACGTTCCCAGTGGCCGGTGACCCAGCGGTATTGATTGTTGCGCCAGTCGTAGTAGCCGGGAATCCAGACCTGGCCGCGGCGGCGATGCTCCGGGACGACTTCGTGGCGGGGCTCGGGCGGGGCGACCCGCACGATGGTGACGCGTTCAGTGACGCGTTGCGCCTGGGCCGTCAGCGGCGCGAGCGCTGCCAGGGATGCCAGAGACGCCGCGGCAATCGTGGCAAGCAGAGTTTTCTTGAACATCTTGAGCTCCTTCTAGGGATAGAAGGTCACCTTGCATGCTTTCGAACGGCGCCCGCGTGGGACTGACGAGCCGAAAGCCGTGGGACAGGTCCTGCCCGGCTGTTGTGATGAGGAGCGCGACATCGCTCCCCTCACCCGCCGCTCAGCCAGCCACCATGCGCTTGAGTTCGCCGCTTTCGATCAGGGCCTGCAGGTCCTTGAACCCGCCCACCAGCGTGCCCTTGACGAACACCATCGGGAAGGTCGGCCAGCCGCTCCACAGCTTGAGCGCATTACGCTCGCGCCAGTTGTTGAAGTAGGTTCCGTACTCCAGGTACTTGTGCGGTTGGCCGGCCTGCTCCAGCGCCGACCGGGCCTTTTTCGGAAACGGATTCATGCCCATGCCCACCACGACCACGTCATTGCCTTCGATCGCACTCATCACCTCACGCACGATCGCCTGCTGGTGCCCAGCAACGCGTTCGCGGATGGCGGGATGGATCTGGTTCTCATCGAGGATCGGACGCGGCATGGAAGCTCCTTGGAATGGCGCCCGACGGTAGCACGGCCGTGGCAAATCGGCCGTGGCAGCGCCCGCCCCTCGCTAAGCGGCCATGAAGCCCAGGTCGCGGTTGCTGAAATTGGCCAAATTCGGCAGCACCAGTTGCTGGTCGGTCGCCGAAACACCGAACCACCCGCCCAGCGTGGCGCCCATCTGCTCCACCGACTGCGTTGGCAGCAGCCGGCCCTGGCCGACGTCGTCCGGGCCGTTGTTGGCCAGCACCGGCGCCGCGCCGACGAACGAACGACCGTTGACCGCCCCGCCCAGCACGAAGTGCATGTTGCCCCAGCCGTGATCGGAGCCGTCCGTGTTGCTGACCAGGGTGCGACCGAAATCGGAGCCGGTGAAGCTGGTGACCTGATCGGCAACCCCCAGGTCCACGGTCGCCTGGTAGAACGCGCCCAGGGCATTGCCCAACGTCGCCATCAGTCCCGGGTGGGTGGTGAGGAATGAGTCGTGATTGTCGAAGCCGCCCAGCGAGACGAAGAACACCTGCCGTTTCGCCCCCGCTGCACCGCGCGCCGCGATCATCCGGGCCACCATCTTCAACTGGTCGGCCAGGCCATTGCCGGTGGGAAACGGCGTCGTGACGTTGACGGTGGCCAGCGCCGCCGTCAGCTGATCGTTGGCATCGATCGAGCGGTTGCTCACCCGCGCGTATTCGCTCTCGAACAGGTGGCTGCGCGGCTGCGTCATCAGGGTCTGCAGCGCCTGCGAGCAGGCCGCCGAGCCGAACAGCGGACTCTTGATGCCGGTCACCGGCACCGAGCCATTGGGCGTCACCTGGTACTGCACGGCGCTGCGACCGGACAGGTAGACCGCATTGCCGCTGACGCTGACACAGGTGAAGGTGGAATTGCCATTGCCGGATGCGAACAGGTCGCCGACCCGGCCGCCCCAGCCCGAGGCGGCGCCCTCGGGCGACGAGGCCTGCCAGTACGACTGCTGGTCGTTGTGCGAGAACAGCTTGGGCGGCAGCGGCACTGAGCGATTTTCGTACTGGCTTTTGCTGGTCGGCTGGACCAGGGTGCCGATGTTCAGCAGCACGGACATCCGGCCGGCGTCAAAGAGCGGGACCAGCGGCGCCAGCCCGGGTGCGAGCGCGAACTGGCGCCCTTGCGGCAAGGGTGTCGCGGGGTTGAGCACGGTGCCGCCCAGCGTCGCCCGGTCGATCGCGATATTGCTGCGAAAGCCCTGGTAGCTGTTGTAGCTGGCCAGGTCGTATGGCACGAGCGTGTTCGCGTAGTCGTTGCCGCCATACAGGAACACACAGACCAGTGCCTTGTAGTCGGCTGCCGTGGCGGCGGCGGCCTCGCCCATCGCCGCGAGGCTGAGGGCGAACGGGGTGGCGCCAGCGGTCAGCGAGAGCGCCCCGGCCCGGCGCAGGAAGGCGCGCCGGCTGGCGCTGTCGGGAGCTATGGTGGGGAAATGGTTCATGGCCGGCTCCTTATTTCTGCACGATGTATTCGGGCGCGGCCAGCACCAGGGTCAGGGCCGCGTGGATCCGATTGAGCCTGCCGGCGTCGCTTGTCGCCGCGATCGAGTCGAGCGCCGAGGCCAGAGCGGCGACGGTCGCCGTGGAGAGCTGGCCGGCCGCCAGCACCAGATTCACTTCGGCCAGCAGTGCGCGCGAATCGTTCGCCAGCGGCAGCAGCGTCGGATAGGAGGACCTGACGTCGCCGACGCCCGCGCCACTCACGGCCCGCTGCATGAAGTTGACATAGCCGGCGACCGATGACTCGGTGGTGATCTGGAACTCGGGCGCGGTCAGCCCCTGGGAAGCGATCGCGCTGTTGGGCGGCACATAGCCCGGCCGGAAGAAGTTGAACACCGAGGGCGAGCGCATCGGGCTCTGACCCAGCTTGGTCGCCGGGTCGGTCAGGTCGCCGATGGCCCAGGTGTCGGCCGGGGACGTCGCGCCGAAGCCGCGGGCCCAGTTGACGAAGCGGGTCACCGGTTCGCGCAACTTGCCGAACGAACCGGCGGTGACCGGTGCATTGCGGGCCTCGGCGTCCAGCAGGATCGCCCGCAGCACCGCCTTCATGTCGCCGCGCACGCCGGCGCCGTTGTCGGCGAAGACAGCGGCCACCCGGGTTACGTAAGCGGCCGACGGGTTGCTCGTCACCAGCCGCTGGATCAACTGGCGGCCGATGAAGGGCGGCAGGTTGGGATGGTTGAACAGCGTGTCCAGCGCCAGGTTCAGGCCGCTGGATGCCGCGGTTCCGGCCGGGATGGTGGTTCCCAGAAAACTCTTGCTGCCGGTTTCGTAGCGCGCGGCCACCTGCGCCAGCGGCCGCCGATGGACCTCGGGCGGCAACGGACTGGCCAGGCCGGCAACGTCCAGGTCCCAGCCGGTGAAGACCCGCGCCAGGCCACTGACATCGGCCTGGCCGTAGGTCTCGGCGGCCCGCGCGCTGCCGTCGGCATTGAGCTGGTACAGGCCCAGGGTCATGAGCTGCATCAGCTCGCGGGCGTAGTTCTCGTCCGGCTGGCTGCCGGTGATGGGATTGGCCTTGGCGTTGCCGCGGAAGGTCAGGTAGTAGCCCATCGCGGTGCTGAGCGAAATCTGGCCCAGCAGCGTGCGGTAGTTGCCGAAGGCGTTGGCCTCCAGCACGTCCACATAGTTGGCGATCGCGAAGGCGCGCCATGGCGTGCTCACGCCCAGCACCGAGACCACCATTTGCACCCCAGCCTGACGACGCTGGAACTCCCGCATTATGCATTGGGCAAATGGGCGGTTGAATATCTATTGGCGCATATCGGGGAAGAATATCCACTCGCGCCTGTCCAGCATATGATCGGCTGTCCACTGGTC
>JBBRJB010000359.1:0-3997 GCA_038220085.1 Burkholderiales bacterium | reverse complement strand
GCCGCGCTGGCCGGCACCTCCTTCCCGATCGACCGCGAACGCGTCGCCAGGACGCTCGGCTTCGACGGCGTCTGCGGTAATTCGCTCGACGCCGTCTCGGACCGCGACTTCGCCATCGAGTTCTGCGCGGCGGCCAGTCTCTTGATGATGCACATCTCCCGGCTGTCGGAGGAACTGGTCATCTGGATGTCGCCGCGGTTCGGCTTCGTCGAGCTTGCTGACCGCTTCTGCACCGGCTCGTCGATCATGCCGCAGAAGAAGAATCCGGATGTTCCCGAACTGGCCCGTGGCAAGACCGGGCGCGTGAACGGCCACCTGGTCGCTCTGCTGACCCTGATGAAGGGACAGCCTCTTGCCTACAACAAGGACAACCAGGAAGACAAGGAACCGCTGTTCGACACGGCGGACACCCTGCTGCAGACCCTGCGCATCTTCGCGGACATGGTCGGAGGCATCCAGGTCCGGGCCGACCGGATGCGGCAGGCCGCAGCGGAAGGATTCTCCACTGCCACCGACCTGGCCGACTACCTGGTCAAGAAGGGAATGCCTTTTCGGGATGCGCACGAGGTGGTGGCGAGGGCGGTGCGCACGGCCGCTGACCGCCGGATCGACCTCGCAGAACTGGATCTCGAGGAATTGCGCGGTTTCAGCAGCCTGATCGAGTCCGATGTCGGCGGTGTGCTCACCCTGGAGGGCTCGGTTGAATCACGCGACCACGTTGGCGGCACCGCACCGGCCCAGGTGCGCGCTGCGGTGCAGCGGCACCGGTCACGACTGGGCGGCTAGGAGCCTGTCGGGCCTGATTGGCCTGCAGAGCGACGCCGAGACGGGCGTAATCGCACGAAATAGCGGGTTTGCAGTGGCTGAACGGTATAATCCGCCCCATCCTCAGCCATGCTCGGATCGACGCTGGACAGTCATGTCCCGCCAATTGATCCGTCCGAATGATAGACCCCGAGCCTCGACCGTCCCGGCCGCACGCTAAGCCAGAAACACCGTTCCGCCAGAATCGGCCCCGCCGCATCGCCGCTGCTCCTGCGTGCGACCTCCCTGCCGTCAACCCCCTCCCTGCCGCCGCGGCGCTGCCGATGGTGCCTGCTCACGCGCCCGCCGGACTCGTGCCCCGCAAGCCCGTAAACGGACTCATCTAACGCAATGGAATTCGCGGTACTTTCCTTCCTGATTCTCCTGAATGGCGTGTTTGCAATGTCAGAAGTGGCACTGCTGACCGCCCGCAAGGCTCGCCTGCAGCGTGCGGTCGCCGATGGCGACCGCTCGGCGGCCGCGGCGCTGGCCATGGGCGAGAATCCCAACCGCTTCATGTCGACCATCCAGATCGGCATCACGTCGATCGGGATCCTCAACGGTATCGTCGGTGAGGCAGCGTTCGCCTATCCGTTCAGCCAGTGGCTGATGGGCTTCGGGGTGCCACCGCACTACGCGGCGATGCTGGCCACTGCGCTGGTGGTGGTGGTCATCACCTACGTCTCCATCGTGATCGGCGAACTGGTTCCCAAGCGGCTGGGACAGATCAATCCGGAGAGCGTCGCGCGCTTCGTCGCCCGGCCGATGAGTTGGCTGGCGCTGATAACCCGCCCGTTCGTGAAGATGCTGTCCGGGTCGACCGACCTCGTCTTGCGCATACTCGGCGTGGATCCGGCCTCGGTGTCCACCGTGACCGAAGAGGAAATCCACGCGATGCTCGCGGAAGGCTCGAGCGCGGGGGTGATCGAGCAGAACGAGCACGCGATGGTGCGCAACGTGTTCAGGCTCGACGAGCGCCAGATATCGTCGCTGATGGTCCCGCGCAGCGACGTGGTCTTCCTGGATGTCGATGAGTCGGTCGAGGAGAACCTGGCCAAGGTGGCGGACACCGATCACTCGCGCTTTCCGGTGTGCCGTGGCGGACTCGACGACGTGATCGGCTTCGTTCACACCAAGCAATTGCTGGCGCAGTCGCTGCGCGGCCAGGCGATCGATTTCACCCAGAATCTCCAGGAGATCCTTTACGTGCCGGAGACGCTGACCGGCATGGAACTGCTGGAGAACATCCGCAATTCCAACACTCAGATCGCGCTGGTGCTGGACGAGTACGGCGAGGTCCAGGGCCTGATCACGCTGCAGGACCTGCTGGAAGCGATCACCGGGGAATTCGCATCGCCGGGCGACGAGAACAGCTGGGCGCTGCAGCGCGACGACGGCTCATGGCTGCTGGACGGACTGATCCCGATCCCGGAACTGAAGGACCGCCTTGCGCTGCGTACTGTGCCGGACGAGGAGAAGGCGCGTTACCAGGCGCTCAGCGGGATGCTGATGCTGGTGCTCGGACGCATGCCCCAGACGGGCGACACGATCGTCTGGGAGAACTGGCGGCTGGAAGTCATCGACATGGACGGCAAGCGGATCGACAAGGTCCTTGCCTCGCCGATCTCGAGCGCGTCGAATCCGGAAGCGGAAGTGACCGCCGCGGAACCGGACTGACCGCGCTGCCGGGTTGAGCACGGTGCCGGGTTGAGCGCGCCCGGCCCCGGCCGGGCCTGCGCAGGCGGTCAGCGCTTGCGCGGCGGCGGCAGGTCGGTGCAGACCCCTTCAAACAGTTCGGCCGCCATGCCGATGGTCTCGCCCAGCGTCGGATGCGGGTGGATGGTGTGACCGATATCCGCCGCGTCGGCCCCCATCTCTATCGCCAACGCGAGTTCACCGATCATGTCGCCCGCATGCGTACCGACGATCGCTCCGCCGATGATCCGGTGGCTCGCTTCGTCGAACAGCAGTTTGGTGAATCCTTCCTCGCGGCCGTTGGCGATCGCGCGGCCCGACGCCGCCCAGGGAAATACCGCCTTGCCCAGCTTTATGCCTTTTGACTTGGCCTCGTCTTCGGTGATGCCGACCCAGGCGACTTCAGGATCGGTGTAGGCGACCGACGGTATGACGCGAGCGTCGAAGTGGCTCTTCTGCCCGGTTGCAGCCTCCGCCGCGACATGGCCTTCGTGCACCGCCTTGTGCGCCAGCATCGGCTGCCCGACCAGGTCCCCGATGGCGAAGATGTGCGCAACGTTGGTCCGCATCTGCGAGTCGACTTCGATGAAGCCTCGCGCGGTCACGGCAACACCGGCCTTTTCCGCACCGATCTTCGCCCCGTTGGGAGAGCGCCCGACCGCCGACAGCACCAGATCGTAGACTTGGGGCTCGGCCGGGGCCTGTTCGCCCTCGAAGCTCACTGAGATACCGTCCTTGGTGGCTTCGGCCTTGACCGTCTTGGTCTTGAGCATCACGCGGCCGAGGCGCCGCTCGTTGAACTTCTGCCAGACTTTCACCAGGTCGCGGTCCGCTCCCGGCATCAGCACGTCCAGCATCTCGACCACGTCGATGGTCGCGCCGAGAGTGGAATAGACGGTGGCCATTTCCAGCCCGATGATGCCCGCGCCGATGACCAGCATCCGCTTGGGCCGGGAGCGCAGCAGCAGCGCACCGGTCGAATCGACGATACGCGGATCTTCAGGCAGGAACGGCAGTCGAGCCGCCTGGCTGCCGGCAGCGATGATCGCCTGCCGGAACCGGACCACCTTGCGCTCGCCGGTGCGTTCCTGGCCCTCGCCCGAAGTCAGTTCGACTTCCAGGTGATGGGGATCGAGGAAGCGGCCGTAGCCGCGCACCACCTCGACCTTGCGTCCCTTGGCCATGCCCGTGAGCCCGCCGGTCATCCTGGAAACAACCTTGTCCTTCCAGCCGCGCAACTTGTCGAGGTCGATTTCAGGCGCGGAGAAGTTGATCCCGTGGTCGGCGAAGGACAGCGCCTCCTCCACCACCGAAGCGGCGTGCAGCAGCGCCTTTGAGGGGATGCAGCCGACATTCGGGCAGACCCCGCCGAGGCTGGCGTAGCGCTCGACGATGATGGTTTTCAAGCCGAGGTCGGCGGCGCGGAACGCGGCGGAGTAACCGCCGGGGCCACCGCCGAGCACCACCATGTCACAGGTCAGGTCGGCAGCCCGATCGG
>JBBRJB010000358.1:0-3997 GCA_038220085.1 Burkholderiales bacterium | reverse complement strand
CCTCGACTACTGGCCGGCCAAGGCCAGGATCATCCAGATCGATGCCGACGCGAGGATGCTCGGTCTGGTCAAGCCGATCTCCGTGGGCATTCACGGCGACGCGCGTGCGGCGGCGCTGGCCCTGGTGTCCCGCCTGAAGGGTCGCCAGCTGGCCTGCCAGCAGAATCGTGACCAGCGCGACGCCACCCTGGTATCTGAGAGGAAGGCCTGGGAGAAGGAGCTCGACCAGTGGACCCACGAGACCGACCCTTATTCGGTCGAGATCAGCAAGTCCAGCAGCTTCATGCATCCGCGCCAGATGCTGCGTGAACTCGAGAAAGCGATGCCGAAGCGGGCGATGGTGTCCACCGACATCGGCAACATCTGTTCAGTCAGCAACAGCTACCTGCGATTCGAGGAGCCACGCTCGATGTTCGCCGCCATGAGCTTCGGCAACTGCGGTTATGCCTTCCCGGTGATCTGCGGCGCGAAAGTGGCGGCGCCGGACCGTCCGGCGATCGCCTATGTCGGCGACGGCGCCTGGGGCATCAGCCTCAATGAGCTGCTGACCTGCGCTCGCGAGAAGATCGGCGTCACGGTCGTCCTGTTCAACAACGGCCAATGGGGCGCCGAGAAGAAGAACCATGTGGACTTCTACTCCAACCGCTATCAGGGGGTCGAGCTCGACAATCCCAGCTGGGCTGGCGTGGCCAAGTCCTTCGGCTGCGAAGGCCTTACGGTCGACAAGCTCTCCGACGTCGGCGCCGCGCTGGCCCAGTCGGTAAAGAACCAGGGCGAGGGCAAGACCACGGTGCTGGAAATGATGGTGACCAAGGAACTGGGCGACCCGTTCCGGCGGGATGCCTTGAGCAAGCCGGTACGGCACCTGGCGAAATACAAGAACTACGTCTGAGGCTGAGAGGGATCGCGACAGTACCGGTGCTGACTCGCCGGCGTCGGCCTGGCTGGCCCTGAAACCGTGATGGAACAGGTCGATGTCATCGTCGTGGGCGCCGGGGTGGTCGGTCTCGCCTGCGCGCGGGCGCTCGCGCTGGCGGGGCGCGAGGTGCTGGTGCTCGAATCGGAAGCCGGCATCGGCATGGGAACCAGCTCGCGCAACAGCGAGGTGATTCACGCCGGCATCTACTACCCGGCGGGTTCGCTCAAGGCGGTGCACTGCGTGCGCGGCAAGGAGCTGCTCTACCGCTACTGTGAAGAGCGCGGGGTCGAGCACCTGCGCTGCGGCAAGCTGATCGTCGCGTCCACGCGGGATCAACTGCCCAAGCTCACCGCGCTGAAGGAGTCGGCGGCGCGCAACGGCGTGCCCGACCTCCAGATGCTGAGTGAAGCGCAGGCGCTGGCGCTGGAGCCGCAGCTGCGGTGCGCCGGCGCGCTGTCGAGCCCTAGTTCGGGAATCATCGACAGCCACGGGCTGATGCTTTCCTACCAGGGCGACATCGAAGCTGCCGGTGGTCTCTGCGTCTTCAACACCCCGGTCGCCAATGCCCGCTGCACCGGCGACGGCGTGGTGGTGCAGACCGGCGATGACGCGGCGACGACGCTCCAGGCCCGCCTGCTGGTCAACTGCGCCGGACTGTACGCCCAGCAACTGGCGCATCGCATGGCGGGTTTCCCGGCGGACCACGTGCCGCCGACCTACTATGCCAAGGGCAACTACTTTTCGCTGGCTGGCCGGGCACCGTTCAGCCGCCTGATCTACCCGGTTCCGGAGCAGGCCGGCCTGGGCGTGCACCTGACCATCGACCTCGGCATGCAGGCGCGTTTCGGCCCCGACGTGCAGTGGATCGATGAGCCCGACTTCGACGTCGATCCGGGACGGGCCGAGGTCTTCTATGCCGAGATACGCAAGTACTGGCCGGCCCTGCGCGACGGGTCGCTGCAGCCGGCCTATGCCGGCATCCGCCCGAAGATACAGGCGCCGGGCGAGCCGGCGCTGGACTTCCGCATCGTCGGACCCGAGACCCACGGCGCACCCGGGGTGATCCAGCTCTTCGGTATCGAATCCCCGGGCCTGACCGCCAGCCTGTCGATCGCCCTGCAGGTGGCCGAAATGGCCGGGCGCGCGCTCAGCCGCTGACGCCGGGCCGGCCGGCGCTGCTCAGGGCAGTCTCGGCTGCAGCCAGATCCCAGAGCGAACTGCCGCAACTCTTGAACAGGACCGTCCCGCCGATCGCCGGCAGGGCCTGCGCCTGCCAGCTGAGCAGGGTGGGCAACCCTTCAGGGTCGATCCCGGCCTGCGCGAGTTCGCCGGCCTCATGGCGCGCAGCGTCGGAATCCAGCAGGATGTTGCGGCCGATCTGACGCATCACGCCGGTCGCGATCTCGCTCATCTCGGGCGTGAACGAACCGACGGCGGTGATGATCGCGCCCTCGCGCGGTCGTTGCTCCAGGCATACCTCCAGCGCGGGCGTGCAGCAGGCAACGATGTCGACCTGCGTCAGCACTGCCGCCGGTGCCGGCACGACGTCGGCCGCAATACCGAGGGAGCTGGCGAATTCCGCCAGGCGCACGGCCGAGGCGGGTGATCGTGAATGGAGGTAAAAGCGCATCCCGGGCCATTCGGCGTGCAAGGCCTCCAGGTGGCCGCGGCCCTGCACGCCGCAGCCGATGACGAGGCAACTCGAGGGCGGGCCGGGAACGGCCGGATCGGACAGGGCCTGGCGTGCCTGGTGAATCCGCCGGATCGCCAGCGCGGTGATGGCGGCGGTGCGGCGCGCCGTCACCGCCGGCCCGTCGAGCAGCGCCAACCGCTCGCCGGTGCTGGCGCGGATGACGATGATGTCGCCCTGGATGGTGGGCAGGCCCCGATGGGAATTCTCCGGGTGGACGCAGACCAGCTTGCACACGCCGATGTCGGCGCGTCGTGAGGTGGCGGGCATGATCAGCCACACGGCCTCGGCGGTGAGCGGCAGGCTTTGCCGGGTCGGGGCGAGGACCCGGCCTGCCTGGGTGTCGTTGATCGTCGCTTCGAGGGCGGCGATCAGCGCCGGCCAGGGCAGGGCTTCGGCGGTGGCGGTGGCGTCAAGGATCTGCATGGGTGAGGCTCCGGCCTGGGACGGGGAATCGATCTCTGCCTACAATCGCTGATGATCGCATCAATGAATCCCGTCACCTCATCGGCGCCTGCTGCCGGTCGGGACGCTGCTCAGGATCCTGCCCGATCACGCCTGTGCCACTGCGACCCTGTTCGACCGCTACCACCTGCTCAATGAGGCGCGCGGGCGTACCATCTCCTTTGGAGAGGGTACCGCTGCTCAATGGTCGCTGTTCGACCGCGCGGTCATACCGCAACATCGCTGCGCGCCGACGATCAGGCCCGACGATCCGGCCAGACGATCAGACATTAGCCAGGAGAAATGAGACCATGGGACAGGACAAGACGGACAAGCGGCAGGTCGCCACAGCGGCAGCCGGTGAACGCCCAGGCGATGGCAACCACCGCGTCGAGGTCATTGAGGTCGGCACTCGCGACGGCTTGCAGATCGAGCGCTTCATCGTGCCGGCCGCGAGGAAGATTGAAATCCTGAACGACATGATCGAGAGCGGCCTGCGCAGCATCGAGGTGACCTCGTTCGTGTCGCCCAAGGCGGTGCCGCAACTGGCCGACGCGGCCGAGGTGCTGGCCGGCGTTCGCAAGCGCGCCGATACCTACCTCATGGCGCTGGTGCCCAATGTCAAGGCGGCGGAGCGGGCGGCGCAGACGCCGCTGGACGGCGGGGTGCTGTTGTGCTCGACATCGGATACCCATAATCGCAAGAACCTCAACCGCACGATCGCCGAATCGGTTGCTGTCTTCCCGCAGGTGGCGAAGCAGCTGCGTGCGGCCGGCATCAACGCGCTCGGCGCCATGGCCACCGCGTTCGGCTGCCCGTTCGAGGGCGAGGTGCCGGTCAACTCGGTGCTGCGGATCGCGCGCGCCTATGCCGATCTCGGCATCGATCACGTCAGCCTGGGCGACACCACCGGCATGGCGACCCCGACCAACATCCGGCGGGTG